>QGUR01000219.1 GCA_003242205.1 Chloroflexota bacterium
CCGAACGTGGCCGAGAGCAAGCAGAATACCGCCCGGCTGCTGGAACACTACAAGTCGCAGGGCCGGCTTCCCGAAACGGAACCGCTGATTACGGAAGGCAACATCAGCCTATACGTCGATGAGCACATGGCGCGCACGTTGCGGGAACTGTGCCGCCAGCATAACTACGACCCGAATACAATCTGCGGGCTGCTGGCCGCGCCGATCAACGCCATTCACGCCAACGATTATTTCGCCATCAACGCCTATCTGCCGATGACGCCGGAGATCGACGCGAAGCTGCAGGAGGTGCGCCGCCGCCTGCGCCATATCACCCGGCAGGCGGTGACGCTGGGCTACGGCCCGCGCTTCCTGCACAGCACCGGCCAGTTGCATAAGGGCGGGCCGAATACGGGCTATTTCATCCAGATCACGACCGACGATCCCGAAGACCTGCCCATTCCCGGAGAACCCTACACCTTCGGCATACTGAAAGCGGCGCAGGCTGCGGGCGATCTGGAAGCGCTGCAGGCCAAGGAACGGCGCGTGGTGCGCCTGCACATCAAAGGGGATGTCGTGGCCGGCCTGAAAGTGATGTTCGACGCCATCGAAGTGGCCGGCCAGCGGGCGCAGCAATAACGGCCCTGCAACCATGATGCCCCTCGCCCAATTCGGGCTGAGGGGCATTTTTTATTCCCACGTTGTTCGGAGGCATTTTCCGGGCGGTGATTCAGTCCTGCGGCTGCTCGCCTTTAACGCTCAGGCCGCCATCGACCGTGTAGTTGGCCCCGGTGACAAACGACGATTCATCGGAGGCGAGAAAGACGAAGACGTTGGCAACTTCATCGGGCAGACCAACGCGGCCTATCGGATGCATCTCGTCAAACTCGCGGCGGCGCTGGGCCGGGTCGCGCTGTTTGGCCAGAAAGTCGTGCAGCATCGGCGTGTCGATCGTGCCGGGCGAGACGCTGTTGACGCGAATGCCGTAGCGCGCGTAATCGGTCGACATGGCGCGCGTTAAGCCGATCAGGGCCGCTTTGGTAGCGCTGTAGGCGGCGATGCCGGGCAACCCCAGCATGCCGGTTACGCTGGCCATGTGGATGATGCTGCCCTTGCCGCGTTCGAGCATCGACGGGATGACCTCGCGGCTGACCAGATACGCCCCGCGCACGTTGACGGCGAAGACGGCGTCCCAGTCCTCCAGCGATGTCTCGTGCAACGTACCGCTCGGCATGACGGCGGCATTGTTGACGACCACATCAATCGGCCCGAACCGCTCGCCAAGCTGGCGCACGCTGTCGCGCACCGCCTGTGGGTCGCGCAGGTCGCAGACGAGCGCCAGCGCTCTGCCCCCCGCCTCCTCGATCTGGCGAACCGTTTCCGCCACTTCGTCCGCCCGAATGTCGAGAACGCCCACGGCGGCTCCTTCGGCGGCGAAACGCCGCGCGATGGCCCGGCCAATGCCGGGGCCTCCGGCTCCGGTCACCAGCGCGACTTTTCCCTGTAACCGTTCCGACATGCACTCCTCCTACGCTGTGGCTTCAAAGAGAGCGTTCGCTGAAACCGGTGCGCGTGGCGCGCGGCGCAGACCGTGAAGCTTTTATTGCGCCCGAACGACCTCAACCACAAGCTCGGCGCTGGCGTGGTTGCCGACCGCGTCGAAGGCCGTGGCGCTGAACGTCTCCACGCCCACGCCGCGCGTCTCCCATACCCAGACGTAGGGCCATTCGTTGTCGACGCCGATGTATTCGCCGTTGGCGTAGAACTCCACCCGGTCGATTGCCAGATTGTCTTCCACCTGCGCCTCAAGCGGGATGACCGTATCCCCCGGCCAGCGATAAACCCTGCCGGGATCGCCGGCGCTCAGGCTGATGACGGGCGGCTGGTTATCGACCGTGACCTGCACCACGCGCGTTTCAACCGTCTGATCCTGCCTGACCACCGTCAGGCGCAGATTGTATAGCCCGTCGAGGCCGGTTGTGTCCCACTCGCCCAGACTGGAGCCCGGACTGAAGCTGGACTGCGGGCCGCCGATATCCACCCAGCGATCCGGGTTCAGCCCTTTGCCATAGGCTAGTTGGTAGAAAGCGAGGTCATCGACATTCATGCTGCCGCGAATGTCGACCACGCCGCCGACGTACGCAAACGGTTCGGGCTGGAGGATCACCGCCGAGCCAAGCAGATCGGGCCGGCTGAGCGTATCGTAGGTCGCTGGCGGCAGCGGCAGATTGTTCTCCTGCCACCAGTCGAAGGCTTCGGGCGGGGGCACGAAATAGACCTGCTGGCCGCGCAATTCGGCGGGCGTGCTGGCCGTCGCCAGTTGGCCCGTCTGGCGGTTGACTTCAAAAGCCTGCCAGTAGGTATCCACGCCGACGCCGGCCTGACGTCCGTCAATGAAAATCTCGGTTTCGACCGGGCAGTTGCCATTGGGACGCAGGCCGGAACGGTCGCACACCTGCATCTCCACGATGTTGTCCGGCACGGGCCAGCGGGCGAGTGGCAGCGCGTAACGCTCGTGCGCGTGCAGCATCACTTCGCGCCAGACCACCGCCGCTCCCTGCAAGCCGAACGGGTCGAGGCTCATTGGCCGGGCAGCGTCGCCCTCCTCGCGGCTGAGATGCACGCCGACGACCAGTTGCGGCGTGTAGCCCACCGTCCAGTTATCGGCGCGGTCGCCGGTCAGCCCATTGACGACGGCGCTTGGGCGCGGCAGATCGAGCGTGTTGTTCTCGCCCAGCACCGACCAGCGCGTTTCCTGATCGGAGAGAACGTGGTTGATCAGATAGCCCAGAGCCGGGTCGAAGACGTTGGTCACGCTGAGCGCGATCTGCTCTTCGCTGTATTCCCACAGCAGATTGCCGTCTGCGTCCTCGATCCGCCTGACGGCGACCGGGTCGCGGGCGCGGTAGCCCGGTCCAATGGCATCAACCGAGACGCCGCGCATGTTGCCGAGCGAGGCGAACACCGAATAGGCATAGCTCACGTCGAGCAGCGATACCTCGCCGCCGCGTTCGAGCAGCGTCAGATCATGCACGCCCAGATCGAGACTGTTGAGGCCGATCAAATGGGCGTCTCGCAATACATTGTCGATCCCCTGCCGGTGCGCGACGTCCGCCGCCGGGACCAGCAGCCCGGCCCCCAGCGCGTCGCGCAGGTTCATCGGCCCGCGAAAACGCCCGTCGGGGTTGGACGGCGTGTAAATCAGGCCTTCCTGCGCGCCGGGAAACGAACGCGGCACGTCCAGCACCATCGACGCGGGCGCAAGCGGGTTGGTCGACCGGAAAGCGTTGAAATAAACAAAAGGTTGCAGCACCGGGCCGGGCTGGTAGCGTGTCGCCGCCGCCGCGCCGACCATCGCCCTGATTTCGCCCGTGCGCGCATCCAGCACGACGACCGCGCCCGTATTCGGCGCTGCATCGCCGGGCAGCGCCGGCACAGCGCTGGTCGTGCTGCACGGCTGCCCGTCCAGACGGCTGACCGGCGCGTTTTGCCCATCCAGACGCGCCAGATGGCCTCGAAGCGCGCACTCGACTTCGTAGTACAGGTCCAGATCCAGCGTGGTCACGATACGAAGGCCGCCGCGCGCCACCAGCCGCGCCCCATCGCGGCCTGTGGCGTTCAGGATTTCTTCCGCCTGATCGCGGGCATACTGCGCGAACTCCGGCGCGATGGCCGCCAGACGATCAGGGCCGCGTTGGATACGCGTCTGCGTATTGATGGCAGCGGCGAATTCTTCCTCGGTGATCCGGCCTGCCCGCCGCATCGCGCGCAGTAAATCCTGCTGGCGACCGCGCGCCGCCGGTTCGTTGTCAAACGGGTTGTACTGTGGAGCAAGCGGGATGGCCGCCAGCAGCGCGGCTTCGTCCAGCGTCAGGCTGGAAGCGGACTTGCCGAGATAAACCCGTGCAGCCGCCTCGATTCCGTAAGCGTCGTTGCCGTAATCGTTGGTGTTGAGATGCCATTCCAGAATCTGCGCCGGGCTGTGCCGCCGGTTGATCTCGGCCACCAGCGCGGTTTCCCGCACCGGGTCGTTAGCAGGCGACGGCACGACGACATTGCGCGCCAGCCGTGCCGTCAGCGACATATCGCTGGCGACCGCGCCGTCCACAACGGCCATCCACAGCCGCGCAGCCGTCGAAAAGATGTCGGGCCGGGGCGATATCAGAAAATCGGGGTCTTCGGCGATCAATGTGGCGTCGATGACGTAGGGCGGCAGCATGTCGAGCGTGATCCACTGGCGGTCGTCGCCCAGAGGATCTTCAACGGCGTAAAGCAGCGTTTGGCCGGATGAATCGTAAAGCTGCGTCAGCCCCACCTCAGGGCCGATAATCAACGTGTCGCGCGGGGCAGGCAGGCCGCGAATCGCATCCCAGTACAGGGCGACGGCGCTGCCCGCCACGACGCCGCCCGGCAGCAGGACGATTAGGAGCAAAACAAGCGCAATGGCAAAACCCAGGCCCCGCCGGCGCCCCGGGTTTCCACTTTTTCGCCCCTCGCGGCGACGGCGGCGACGAATAATGTGCGCTACAGAGGCCAAAGCGCCTACCTTCTCAATTCCGATAACCGGCTGACAACCTCGCCAGACAACAAGCATCTGGCGCTGACATGCCATTTCATTGTAGCCGCCGACATGGGATTGCCAAATTCGGATTTCTTTAAGCCTTAATTTCCTTAATTTCCGTTACACTGATACTGGCAGCAATGTTACATTTGGTGTATATTCATTACGAAACAGCGCGCAACATTTCGTTGATCGAGGAGTTCCACGAAGATGGGAAAAACCAAAATTCTGCTCGTCGAAGATGACCAGCACATCAATAAGCTGATTACGGATTACATGAACTCCCACGGCTTTGATGTGACCGCCGTTACCGATGGACCTGAAGCCCTCGAACACGTGCGCCAGCGTGGCCTGCCGCATCTCGCTCTGGTTGACCTCTCGCTGCCATCCATGCACGGGTTTGAAGTCAGCAACAAGCTGAAGTCGATGGCGGACGTGCCGATCATCTTCGTCACGGCGTCAAGCGATACCGATACAGTTGTTCAGGGGCTGAAGAAGTACGCTGAAGACTTTATCGTAAAACCGTTTGAGCTCCGGGAACTCGAAGCGCGCGTTCAGGTTGTGCTCGCCCGTATGCCAAGCCTCGACTATGCCAGCGAGCCGATTATCCGGGTGGACGACAACCTGAGCATCGATTTCGCCCACAATCGTATTGTTGTCAACGGCAAGGCCTATGGCCTGACACCGACCGAGTCGATCCTGCTGCACGTGCTACTTCGCAATGCCGGTCGCGTGGTCGAAAACCGCATGTTGATCGCACGGGTGTGGCCGTCCGAAGAAGTCTATGAAGATACCCTGCGCGTACACATGCACCGCCTGCGCCGCAAACTGGAAGCGGACTCGCACCATCCCCACTACATTCGCACCGAACGCGGCGTCGGCTACATGTTTACGGTTCGCCCGCCCGAAGGCCTGACGCTGGAAGGTGAAGAAGAACTTGAAGAGTCTGAGTCTGGAGTATAATAAGCTCCGGTAACTCGCTCGGTAAGTGTTATTTTCAGGGCGTTTTTCGCCGAACGCCCTGATTTCCACCATTGTGAAGCGAAGGGAGAGGTCGCGGCCTCTGCTGTGGGCTACGTCGACAGCGGTAGACGCGAACCTGTGCATGGTTCAAGCTGACCCCGACCGCCCAATGGCACCTTACAGGGCGTATGACGACCCTGCAACGATTGTCCGCCAGCTACTCGAAAGCATCGTTCAGATAGCCGGCGCGGACTATGCCTGCGTGCTTTCACGCGCCGAGGAACTGAAGCAGATCGACCGGCTGGCCGAGTATCCCACCATCGATCCGGACCTGAACGACGCGCGCGATCTGGCAGCTGATTTTCTGCGAACGTGGTTGCGCCAGATGCCTGCGCTGGAAGCGCCCGTTTTTCTGGGGCCGGAGGATGTCGGCGATACGGGGTTCCAGTCGGCGCTGCTGCTGCCACTGTCTCTGCCGGATGAACTGATCGGTCTGTTGGGGCTGTTTTCAAGACGCTCAGACGGCTTCGGCGATGACGTTCTGGAAGCGGTTGCGATGCCGGCGGCGCTGGTTCGTACCGTACTGGAAAACATCTACGTGTACAACCTGATGGCGCAGAGCATGATCGTCACGCAGTCGATCCAGCTGGCCGCACAGGAAATCGCCAAAAACCCGTCGCCACAGCACGTCGTCAATATCCTGCGCGATTACTTCTTCGACTCGCATGTGACAAGCTGCGCCCTGCTGCTCTATGGCCCGCAGCGGGAAGACCTGCCCAACGGCCCGTTCGAGTACATGGAGTTGCGGGGAACATGGTCGAAACGGCGCGGCAGCGGCGTGGGCGTGGGCGTGCGTTTCTACCTGCACAACCTCAACGACCTTGTCGAACAACTCGATCAGGAAGGCGCGCTTGTCTTTCCACGCGCCAAGGATCTGAGCGTTCGCCTCGACCCATTGATGCGCGTGTTTCTGCAGGCGGAGCGCGTACGCTCGCTCGTGCTGCTGTCGCTACGCGCCAGCAATCGCAAGCTCGGCATTATTTTCGTGGGCAGCGACCGCCGCCATGACTTTACGCCTCAGGAAGTTCGCAATTACCGCATGGTCAGCGAATTCCTGAGTGTGAACGTCATGACGCAAATGCTGCAACTGGAGCATGACCGCGTTCAGCAGGGCCGCGCCGCCCTCCTCGACGCCGTGACCGACGGCGTGATCATGATCCTGCCCAGCGCGGGCGGCCCGCGCGTGCTGACGGTGAACAAGCGTTTTCTGGAAATCTTCGAGCTGCCGCAGGACCTGTCGGTACACGATCTGCCCCTGAGCGATCTGCTCGACCAATTGCCGCTGCCGGAAGCCCAGCGACAGGATTTGCGGAAACTGTGGCTGTCGATCCCCGTGCGCGACCCGGTGACGCAAAGCGGCGAATTCCACATGATTAACAGCGAGGGGCAGCCCCTCGACGTGGAATGGTATACCGTGCCGGTCTATCAGGATCAGCAGGTGCTTGGGCGTATCTTCGTCTTCCACGATGTGACGGCGGAACGCACGGCCCAGCGGCTGCGTTCGGCCTTTCTGTCGCGCGTGTCTCATGAACTCCGCACGCCACTGACCGCCATTCGCGGCTTCGCCGAATTCATCCTCGAAGCGACGGGCGATCAACTTCCCGATCTGGCGCGCGAATACACCGAGATCATTCTCAGCAGCTCCAAGCACCTCAACCGCATCTTCACCGACATGATCGAGATCACCCGGGCCGATGCCGGCGAATTGAAGCTCAACCGGCAGACGGCCTCGCTGCCGGACATCATCATCGACGTTGTAGCGCGCATGGAACTCATGTACAAGGGACGCCGGCAGCAGGTGATTATGGAGCTGGATGACGATCTACCCCCGGTGACGGTCGATGTCGACCGCATGATGCAGGTGCTGACTAACCTGATGACGAACGCGATCAAGTATTCGCCGGAGGGAGGCACGGTACGCATCAGCACGCATTATGTGGCACAGCCGCAGGACCTGCCTGCCGAAGCGCCGTCCGATATCCTACTGCCCGCGGTGCTCGTCTCGGTCGAGGATGAGGGGCCGGGTTTGGACAGGGAACAGGCCGAGAAGGTTTTCATGCCCTTCTTCCGCACCGAGGACGCCAAACGCCAGAAGATCGAAGGCGTGGGGCTGGGTCTGGCGGTCACGCGCAGCATCGTCGAGATGCACCGTGGCAAAATCTGGGCCGAACCGGTGCGAAAAGACCGGCAGGGCGGCGTCTTCCGTTTTACGATCCCGATCATC
>QGUR01000220.1 GCA_003242205.1 Chloroflexota bacterium
GGCGAAAGCCTGCCCGTGAGCAAGCAGGTGGGCAGCGAAGTCATCGGCGCGACCGTCAACAAGAGCGGCCGGCTGGTCGTTGAAGCGACTCGTGTTGGCGCGCAGACCGCGCTGGCGCAGATCATCAGGCTGGTGGAGCAGGCGCAGGGCTCCAAAGCGCCGATCCAGCGGATTGCCGATCAGGTTTCAGGTGTCTTTGTCCCGGTCGTCATCGGACTGGCGGCATTGACCTTCCTCGGCTGGCTGGTCATCGGACAGGTTGGTTTCACGGCGGCTATGGTCAACGCGGTCGCCGTGCTGGTGATCGCCTGCCCGTGCGCGCTCGGTCTGGCGACGCCGACGGCGGTGATGGTCGGCACGGGGCGCGGCGCGGAGATGGGCGTGCTGTTCAAGAACAGCGAGGCGCTGGAACAGGCGCGGCAAATTCAGGCGGTGGCGCTTGATAAGACGGGCACGATCACCCGTGGCGAACCAAGTGTGACCGATGTGCTGGCGTTCTCCGGCCACGACGAAGCGGAAATGCTGCGGCTGGCGGCGATTGCCGAACGCGGCAGCGAGCACCCGCTTGGGCAGGCGGTTATTCAGGCGGCGCAGGCGCGCGGCCTGAACCTGACGCAGCCGCAGTCGTTCGAGGCCGATGCTGGGCGTGGCGTGCGCGCTATCGTTGACGGGCGTCAGGTGCTGGTTGGCAGCCCGCGCTTCCTGCGCGAGGAAGGCGTCGATCTGTCGGCGTTTGAGGGCGAGATTGCGGCGCTGCAAAACCGGGCGCGCACGGCGGTCGTGGTGGCGGTCGATGGCCAGCCCGCCGGGTTGATCGGCGTTGCCGATACCGTCAAGGAAGGTTCGCGCGAGGCGGTTGCCGCGCTGCGCGAGATGGGCCTCGAAGTCGTCATGATTACGGGCGACAACGAGATGACCGCGCAGGCGATTGCCCGCGAAGTCGGCATCGAGCGCGTGCTGGCGGAAGTGCTGCCCGACCAGAAGGTGAACGCGGTCAAGCAGCTTCAGGCGGAAGGCAAGCGTGTGGCGATGGTCGGCGATGGCATCAACGACGCCCCGGCGCTGGCGCAGGCGGACGTCGGCATCGCTATCGGCACGGGCACGGATATCGCCATGGAAGCGTCGGACGTGACGCTGGTCAGCGGCGACCTGCGCGGCGTGGTGCGCGCCGTCAGCCTGAGCCGGGCGACGATGCGCACGATCTACCAGAACCTGTTCTGGGCTTTCATCTATAACATCATCCTGATCCCGGTGGCTATGGCGGGCGCGCTCGTGCCGGTGTTCGCCGCCGCCGCGATGGCCTTCAGCAGCGTGTTCGTGGTGAGCAATAGCCTGCGGCTAAGAGGGGCGATGAATCAAGCAAAATAGCTAAAGAACAAGTTCCCGGTGAGTGGGGCAGGCGATCACCTGCCCCACTCATCTTTGGGATGAAAGATGATTTATCTATTGGATACCGAATCGTCTGAATGACACGACCTTGACGATATCGAGTAACAGCATGAAACCAACGGTCGCCATGAACAGCGCTGAAATCAGCGTGAAATCCACCTTTGCCATCAAGATGCCGTTTGTCGCCAAAAAAGTCACGGCAATGAGATCAAACCCGCTTGCCAATACGAGCCATTTTCCGGGCATTGAACGCCAGAAAAGACGGCGTTCGCGGATCAGGTAAACGTTGGCGATAGCGATAAATACGAGCATCACCAGCATCAAGGTGTCCAGGCGATCTGCATCAAGTCGTAGCCCATCATGTCCAATGAAAAAGATGCCGAAACTGAAGGCTGACCAACCAACCGCTAGAATTAATCCGCTTAAGATCAAGGGGGTGGTACGCCACCGATTTGGTTGGGGCGAGGGGCGCACATGATCTGTGGTAAGGGACATGGACACCAGATCGTTGGCAAGAACCATGAGCAGGATGTGCGTTGGACTGACAATAAGCGTTCCAGTCAACAGCAATCCAACACTGAGAAAGAGCCCGACGTGAAAAGTCTTGATTATTTTGTTGAGCGTGTACGTCGTGATGCGTTGAAAGATAGCTCGCCCGATTTCAATGGCGCTCAACATATCTTTCAAACCCGGAGCCGTCAGGATTAGGCTTGCGGCGGACTTGGTGATGTCTGTCGCATTATTCATCGCGATGCCGATTTCAGCCTGACGGATTGCAGGGGCGTCGTTAATTCCGTCGCCGGTCATGCCGACAATGTGTCCAGCAAATTGAAGCGTCTCCACCAGTCTGTATTTATCTTCAGGGTAGACACGAGCGAATATATCGAATTGAGCGGCGGCGGAAGCCATATCTGCGTGCAGCATTTCAGGTGTGCAGACATCCCCAGTAATGCCTACCTGTTCGGCGATGCTCCGAGCAGTAGTTAAGTCATCCCCGGTGATCATAATCACCCGAACCCCAAGTTCATGCAGGCGATTTACAACCTCGGCAGCTTCCTCACGGGGTTCATCGCGCAACGCAAGCAGTCCCGCTGTTTTCAGCTTTTTTCCCGGCTTCCCAACTGCAACCGCAATACAACGATTGCCCTCTGCTGCCCACCGTTCGACATCCGCCGTAAAATCCACATCGTTACGGGTGAGGTTGCTGATGATATGGGGGGAGCCTTTCACGACCCGTAAGCGCTTCTTGCCTTTATTAGGCCGATGGATTATCGATTCGGTGCGTTTTGTAGCGGGATCAAAGGGGATGAATTCCAGCCGTCGTGCTTTGCGATAGCGCTGTTTGACGGTTTGTGCGGCATTTAGAATGGCGCTGTCAACCGGATCATGTGCAGCTTCATCAGCGGCTAGGGCAGCCAGCCGTAACACTTCACTCTTGGAGTACCCGTTATATGGTTGGGTAGCAACGACAGCTAATTCATTCTGCGTAATCGTACCTGTCTTATCAGTACACAACACATCCATCCCTGCTGCTTCTTTGACTGCGGCTAGCCGAGCCGCCAGCACGTTGTTGTGGGCTAATCTGCGTGCACCAATGGCTGACGCCAGCGTAAACGTGACGGGCAGCGATACTGGAATCGCCGCAATAAGCAGCGCCAATGCAAAGAGAAGAACATCAGCGAAGGGAAGGTGGGTAGCGAGCGCATCTAGCAGTACACCGATGACCAAGATGCCTGTAAAACCCAGCAAATACACGACGATTTTCTGGACAAACACATCGCCCTGATCGGTTGGTCGAGCGCCCTGTACTAAACTCGCCGTTTGCCCATAGGACGTATGTGTTCCGGTCGCGCTAACTTCGGCAATTGCTTCGCCATGCCGGATCACACTACCTGCAAAGGCTTTTTGTTCGATCGTGATATCGATTAGTTCGGTTTCACCGGTCAAACTGGATTGGTCAACGGCAATTGCGCCATCGATCAGGCGGACATCTGCTGGAATCAAATCGCCTGCACGCAGGCGTATGATATCTCCCGGTACAAGCTCTTGAGACGGAATAAGTTTCCATTCCCCATCGCGCAAAACCCGCGTATCAATCCGAAGCTGCTGCTGAAGGAGTGCGAGTGAGCGCTGTGCTTTCCATTCAAATGAAAAACCGATTACAGCGTTAACAATTAATAACGAAAATATAATAAATGCGTCTGTGAATTTGCCGAGCGCGAATTGGATCAGCAACGTGAGTTCCAGCATCCAAGGGATCACCCCCCAGAATCTACGCAAAAATGCGCTGACCGGATGGCGCCGTTCTTCTACTACCTGATTCGCTCCATATATCTGCAAGCGATGTACCGCTTCTGCTGTCGTCAATCCAGCAGGGGAATTGCTATTGATTTGGGAAATCATGATGCCCTCCTATCGAGGCCGTTTTCTTACAAAACGATCTCTAGTCGGTAACACATGCCGGGATACTTTAAGAATAAGTTAAATTCATGTTAAATGGAATGCGGTTTATTTAACATTTCCTTAAAAATCGGGTGAAGTCAAAAATGGGAAGGGGAGAATGGTGAAGGCTTGTTGAGCTTTGATCAGTAGAGAAAGGTTAGAAGGATCTACAACGTTAAACGTGGTGAGCAAGGGGCGGGGAAAGCGCCTCGTTGGGGATAGCACTACGCAAGGCGATCAGCGCGAACTACAGCCCGAACCGGCCGGAACGGGGGATTAACACTACGTGTCAGGGCAACATACTGAATGCGCCTCAGCCGTGTTGCCCTGACAATTATTTCAGTCTGCCAGCCTTGTCCCTGTTCTCGCCGTCTCTACAACACGGAAAACAACAGCGGTGACTAGGCGAGCCTACTGCTCATTGCCGCTAATCGATCCATGATTTACGCCGTCGATCACCTGAACGAGCGTTTTGCCTTTCGGCAGCCTGCAGCGGGATCAGTTCCCGACTTCAGGGCGTATTGGTCACCCCCGGCGGGCCGGAAAGCACTCTGGGGAGATACTCTAGCAACTGAATCCTGCCGTCGAAGGTTCGGCTGGCAACCATCTCGAGCGCGACGTCAGGATAGCCGTCGTAGATGCGTTCCGCGCCGGTAGCGCCGGTGATCACGGGGAAGATGACCACCCGGAAACGGTCTACAAGCCCTGCCTTGAGAAGCGATCGGGCCAGGCTGACACTGCCGAGCGTGCTGAGGATGCCTGAGCCTTCCTGCTTCATCGCCCGGACGGCCTCTACGGCGTCGCCACGTACGAGGGTCGTGTTAGCCCATGCGAGAGGCTCTTCGAGCGTTGCCGAAAACACCACTTTCGGCGCCCGTGTGAGTTCGTCGAGGTTGGCTTCCTCCTCGGCTTCAACTGCGGCGGCCCCCTCCGGTGGCTCTCCGCTGGCGAAGCTGGACATCAGCCGATACGTGTTCGCGCCTATCAGGTACGTCACCGGCGGTTGCTCAGCCAGCCAGGCGAGGTATTCCGGTCCTTCGAGACCCCACCAGCTGGGCCAGCCATCCCCCGACGCATAGCCGTCAAGGGTGATGCCAAAGTCGACCAAGAGTTCTCGCAACGTGCTCCGCCTCGAGCGATGGATTGACCGCCAGACGATGTTGGCGTCCGGGCATGATTGGCTACGTGTTTGTAGCTCAGCTTTAGGGTTCAGGGATCACGACATCACGGAAACCGCTTTATCCTCTCCCGCTGCGTAAGCTAAATTAAAAAATTGCTTCATGAAATCGCACCAGTTTTCATGTTGCCGGAGTTCAAGATAGGCGGGGGCCGCAGCAGCGAAATCGCGTGGAGTACAGTGCGCAAAAGACTTAAATTCGCGGATCAGGTGCGCCTGGTCGCTGTAGTCACAGACAGCCGCCAGATCCGCTAACCGGATGGATGGATTGACGTAAGGTGGCCTGAAGGTTGCTGAAGCGAACAATCCGGGCATAGGCTTTGGGCGAAATCGCCGTGTATTGTTTGAACTGTCGCTCGAATTGGCTGGACGACAGGTAGCTGTGTGCGGCAAGGTGTGCCATGCGGATTTGGCCACGAGAGCGTAGCAGTAAACGACCGGCGGTGCGGATGAACGTTAGATCGTGCTTATGCCGGTAGGCGGTTTTGCATACATACTCCTGAAGGCAGGCAATGGCTTCTCCATAGCCTCGATGCGCCACAATCTGTGCCAGATATTCCGCAAAACGCTGCCAGTCTGCATCGAGGGCGATCACACGCGCCGTTGATGGATCAGGATCGATATTCAGGATCGGCTTAACCACCCAGGGATATAGCTGCATCGAAATCATCTGGCAGAAGCCAGCAGCGCGAATCCGAAGCGGCTTGTTTTGAAGCGGGTTAACAAATGCTCGTGGGAGTTCGAGCATTCCGTATCCGCTCTCCAGCATGAGTGGCGCGCCCACATTGATGATCGCTTCAATGTATGCATCAGGCAGGTACACCTCACGGTTATAGCTTTCCCGGTCTTGCTCAAGCACCCAGAAGCAGTTCACATCTATCTGCTGCCAGCGCCGGCCCAGGGGCATAAATCGGTTGATGCCGCATTCAATAGTCTCACTATCGCGACTCAGCAATCCATATTGTAAGCGCGCTCATGACGGATCGTATTGAAAAATTCCGCATCTTTGGCTGGAGCTTGAGTTGATGGGGCGATCAACGTTTAGGCAGCATAGCGGCTGTCATATGTGCAGGAGCATGGCGGTACTTCAGGAGAGGGTGTCGAATAAAGCAACTGAGATCATACTCACCGGGGGAAGTATGATCTCAGCGCGAAATGTTCGTCGTCGCCCCGTTTTCTAGTCGGGTAACTCCAGCGGCCCCAGAATCTCCTGACCGTACTGAGCTGCCGCCGCCAGCAGGCGCTCGACATCCGGTTCGAACGACGGCGGGAGAACCCGTTCAGGCGCCGGGTCGCCCACACTTCTCACAAATCCGTCGAAACCACTCGGCAGCACCAGCGTCAGGACTCGCGCATTTTCATCGCCTACGACGGCGAAACCATGTGGGATTCCACGCGGAAGCCAGACAAACGAGCCGGCTGGTGCAATCCACTCCTGATCGCCGTTCAGGCCACGAATCGTGCCCTCAAGCACGTAGAAGGCTTCATCTGCGTCGACGTGCATGTGCAGCGGCGTGGCAAATCCCGGCGGGCAAATGAACTCGACGAGCGACAGCGCTCCACCCGTTTGATCACTTGAGGCTTTGATCGTCCCCAGAGTGCCGAGAAACCAGCGCGTATCGCCCTCATCTGCGTGAAGCACATAGTGTTCCGTAGTGCCCTCGGGACAGGCGGCATCAGCGCTTTCGGGGCATTCTTCCTGATGCGCTTCACTATGGGCGAGCGCTGCCTGTGCAAAAAGCCCGATCAGAACAATGGCGGGTATCACACGTAGTTGAGTGATCATCGGTCATTTTCTCCATTGGCCTGTCACGTTTTTGCAACTGCCGTGCAGTCACACTTGCCATTAAAGGGCCATCGCAGATGCGGGTGAAGCGGCTGCGCGTACAGAAACTCGTACAGAATGCGTACAAAGCTCCTTATAATGAAATTTGCCGGGTAGCTTAGAGGCAGCAATGACCACCCGAACGACCTTTGGTCAATGGCTTAAAGAGCGCCGCCAGCAACTTGATCTGACTCGAGAAGAACTGGCGCAAAAAATCGGCTGCGCGGCTGTAACGTTGTATAAAATCGAGGTCGGGGAACGGCGACCATCCAAGCAAATTGCCCGGTTATTGGCGGAACACCTGCACATCCCGCCTCAGGATCACGCGGCGTTCATCGACTTTGCCAGGGGCGGGCTGCAACACGCATCGACTACCGCGCTCTGGGGTACATCCTTTCATCCACCAACCAATCTGCCGCTACCGCTCACGCCCCTTGTCGGGCGTGATGAAGAGGTTGCTCACCTGCGCCGGCGCTTGCTTCAACCCGAAACCCGGCTGGTTACGCTCGTAGGACCGCCGGGGATTGGCAAAACACGTCTCGCCATGCAGGCCGCCAGCACGGTGCTGGATGATTTCAGCGACGGCGTATTCTGGGTCGCTCTGGCTCCGATCAGCGATGCCAGTCTGGTGCTGACGACGATTGCTACCACGCTGGGGCTTTACGAAGGCGGTTCCCAGATACCGCTGCAACGCCTGAAAATCTCCCTCCGCGACCAAAAGCTGCTTCTGGTGCTGGACAACTTCGAGCAAATTCTGGGGGCAGCGTCACAAATCGCGGACCTGCTTGCCGCGTGCCCATGGCTCAAAGTCCTCGTCACCAGCCGCGCCCCCTTACGTATCCGCCCGGAACGACAGATGCCCGTTCCTCCTCTGGCGCTTCCCCATCCGGCACGCCTACCGCCGGTAGACGAACTCACGCACTATTCAGCGATTTCCCTGTTCGTTGA
>QGUR01000221.1 GCA_003242205.1 Chloroflexota bacterium
GCGTCAACCTGTTCGTAGTGCGCGAGAACACCGAAGACCTGTACGCCGGCCACGAACATACCGAAGACGAGGGCCGCACCGGCATCTCGGAAAAGGTCATCACGCGCGCGGCGACCGAGCGGGTGGCGCGCAAAACTTACGAACTGGCGACGCAGATCGACCGGAAAAAGGTCACGATCGTCCACAAGGCCAACGTGCTCCAGCAGTCTGACGGCCTGTTTCGCCGGGTGGCGCTCGAAGTGGCGCAGGAATACCCCCATATTGTGACCGAGGAACTGCTGGTCGATACTGCAGCTTACTGGATGGTCAAGGATCCGACGCGCTTTGACGTTATTTTGACCTCGAATCTGTATGGCGACATCCTGTCGGACATGGCGGCGGCATGGGGCGGCGGCCTCGGCCTCGCGCCTTCGCTCAGCGTGGGCGATGACGTCGCGATTGCCGAGCCGGTTCACGGCAGCGCGCCGGACATTGCCGGCAAGGGGATTGCCAATCCGACGGCGGCGATCCTCAGCGTGGCGATGCTGCTGCGCCACCACTGGAAGCGGCGTGATCTGGCCCGCGCGGTGGAGGCTGCCGTGCGTAACGCGCTCAGCGACGGCGAGCACACCATTGACGTGTATACCGAGGGAGCGGTGACGACTGCCGACTTCACACGCCGGGTATGCGCTCATCTTCCCTGACCCCAGCATTGTGAAGAACGTAAAATTTCATCGCCGCGCTTATCCGGCTTAATTCTTTATGCCTCATGCCGGCTAGTTGTAATAGGATTAGGTTGTCAAAGCCCTTTGATGCCGCCGTCTCGATATCGGCGGCAGGACAACCAGCCCGCACGTGCGCTGTGGGTCGAGTAAACGGAGCAAGGCCGCATGAGTGTTGTGCTCATCGTCGATGACGACAAGGATTTTATTTCCCTCTGTCGGGTTTTGTTGCAGCGGTCGGGGTTTGAAATACTGACCGCTTATGATGCGGAGAGCGCGCTCAAGCTGGTCTACCAACACGAGCCCGATGTCATTTTGTTGGATGACATGATGCCGGGGATGAAAGGCAGCGAAATGTGTGCGCTGTTGAAGGCCGACGAAGCGTGGCGGCATATCCCCATCATCATGCACACGGCGAACCAGCATTTCCGCGACCCGGAGTACGCGGCGCAGGTTCCGGCAGATGCGTTGTTGTTCAAACCCGCGCTACCGCCGGAAATCATCAACACCATCAAACAGATGCTAAGCCGGATTAGGGTCTAATTTGGCGTAAAAGTGCAACCTTTGCTCAGCCATAGCGTATTTATCAGTAGGCTATGCAGGCTGAGAAAGGATGCGCCGTGCGCATTTTCAAAGACTTGATCGTTGCAGGGCTGGCAGTGCTTGCCGGGATCTATCTGATGAACCCCACACTGGGGTTTTTCGAGTTTCTGCCCGACGCTCTGCCCGGTGTCGGCAACCTTGACGAAGCAACCGCCACGTTGATTATCGTCAACGCTTTCCGGTACTTCGGTTTCGATATCACCGGCCTGTTCCGGCGCGAGGGTTTGCCCGGCAAGCAGCGCGAGGCGAACGAGCGCTAGCGCCGCCCTGCGCTGCGCTGATGTTCTTCTTCCTGATAGGCGAGCAGTTCATCCAGACTCAGACTGCCCGGTTCATTCTCGATAATCGCCACGCGTAGTTCGTTTGTGATTTCGCCATCTTCGCGGAGATGACGCCGCACGACTTTCTCCGTGCGCTCGCGCCAGCCGAATTTGTGGATTGCCAGCAGGACGCCGTCGGCGCTGACGCGCAGTTCCCAGTCGCGGTGCATGGCCTGCGCGTCATGAATCGGCAGGCGCGCCGCTGGCGTGACCAGATTGCGACCGCGCTCAAGCTGCTGCACGTCCTCGTGAACAAACAGCGTTTGCCCGTCGCTGTCGATCAGTTCAAACCGAATGCGCCCGACCGCCCGCTGGGGCAGGCGAAGCTGGACAAACGGCTGGATGTAGTCGACGTCGTCGAAAACGTCCTGCGTGCGGTGTACTACCGGATCATCGCCAGAGCGAAACGCCATGACACCGATATCGACCGGCAGCACCTGCGTCGCTCCCGGATCGCGCCCTGCCCGGCGGACGGCGTCGATGGCATGGGCGTAGACCTGATCGGCCCCACTGGCCGTACGCGCGGGGATTTCGTCTTCTTCGTCCTCATCCGTCCAGCCCCACGATGGTGAAGCCATTTCGGAATAGCCCGAACGCCGCTGGTTGGTCTGGTCGAATTGGCGGGCCAGCAGGTAGAAACCGAGCAAACCGAGCAGCAGCGGGAACATGGCGCCCCCGCCGCCGGAGAGCGAGGCTAAGCCGAGGATCAGCAAAAACAGGCCGATCATGGTTTCCCAGAAACGGCGGTTGTATTGCGAGTCTGGCATCGGCTACTCCTTAACGGCCCCGCATGTTGCGTTCGCGGAGCAGTTCTTCCAGACTGAGCGGCACTTCTTCTTCGTCCACGATGTCATCGCTCAGTTCGTTGCGGGCGGCTTGCATCCGGCTGATCTGCCGGTTGCGCTCGCGAATCGACGGCGCCAGCGTGAAGGACAGCGCGCCAAGCAGCACGCCATCGACATAAACGCGCAAATCGCCATCACCCGAACCGGAGATACGGTCGTTATTCGCCAGCGGCAACTGGTGATCGGCCAGAATGTTCATCTCACCATCACGCAGATAAGTCTTCATTTCGTGAACGTACTGCGGCTCGCCGTTGTGGTCGATAATTTCGAACCGGATGATCGAGGTAACGTCCGAGCCGGTTGGCTGTACGTGCAGCGTGACATAAGGCCGCACGCCATCATCATCTTTGGAGATCGAGCGGGTGCGGCGCATGACCATGCCCTCGCTGGAGGTATGCGACGCGATCAGGCCGATGTCTGTTAGCGTGACACCGGCGCGTCCCGGGCTGCCACGCCGGGCCGCGCGCGCGACCGCTTCCTGCGCTTGCGGGCTCATACGCATGCGCGCCAGCGACGAACGCTGAACGGTATCGGCCAGTTTGCCCGGCTGAACTTCGATCAGCGTGGCCGCCGCTGCGATGGCGAAAAGCGCCAGCAGCACCCCGGCCTGCAGGCCGGTCGTCGCGCCCGATAGCAGCGCGATCGCGACGAGCGAGCCGAGGATGGCCAGCCACGCAGTATTCCGTCTTCGAATACGCATTCAAATGCCCTCAGGATACCGCTACACGTGTTCCGGCGGTCTTTCGAATCACTTCAATTATACGTTGTTTGCGGTGCTCAGGTTGCAGCGGGCGGGTTGGCGAAATGCGCTGCGTAATGCCGCGCCAGCGCCGCCCATTCTTCCAGCGTCAGCGTTTCGGCGCGGCGACGCGGGTCAATGCCGGCGGCCTGCATCCAGTGAACGGTCGCTTCGGCACTCAGGTGAAGGCCATCGGCCAGCGCATTTTTCAACTGCTTGCGCTTCTGGCTGAAACCGGCGCGCACGACGCGGAAGAAGGTTTCGTCGTCGGGCACGTCAACCGGCGGTCTGTCGTAAACGTCGATGCGGACGACGGCGCTGTCAACGTCGGGGCGGGGCCAGAACACGCCCGCGCTCAGGCGCGTCACGATTCTGGGCTTGCCGTAATACTGCGCGCTGACAGCCAGCAGGCTCATGTCGCCGGGCCGCGCGACCAGTCGGCTGGCGACCTCCAGTTGCACGGTCAGGACCAGCCGCTGCGGGCGGTGTTCGCTTTCCAGCAGGTGGCGAATGATGGCGCTGGTGATGTAATACGGCACATTGGCGACGACCACATAGGGATCGGGGCCGACGAGGGCGGCGACATCCGTCTCCAGAATATCGCCAAAGACGACCTCGACGTGGGCGTATGGCTCAAGGCGCTCGCGCAGAATTGGCTCCAGCCGCCGGTCGATTTCCACGGTGATAACCCGCGCCGCGAACCGCGCCAGCACCTCGGTCAGCGCGCCCGTGCCGGGGCCGATTTCGAGCACGGTGTCCCCCGGCATCAGGTCTGCGCTTTCGACGATTTTCTCCAGCGCGTTAGGATCGTGCAGGAAGTTCTGTCCCAGACTCTTTTTGGGAGAAATGTCGTAGCGTTCGAGTAGCGCTCTGGGATTCATGGGCCTCCTCCACCGGGACGCGGGCCGCCGCAATGCGGTGACTCTAACACATCCGGCAGCGCTGTTCAGCCCTCCCCGTCATCTCACAAGATGAGCAAAAAGGGCCGCCCGTACGGCAGCCCTCATCCCCTGATCCTGCTGGCTACAGGGACGCAAATGCGAAGCTCACAGCGGCAGGCTTAACCGCCAAGTTCCTGACGCACGCCCTGATCGGTCAGGAACAGGTAGAGCACAAACCCGCTGACGATGATCCAGAGCAGATTCATCAGGCCGCCGGAACCCAAATTGATGACCGACAGCAGGATGGTCACACCCAGAGCGATGACCGCGCCCATGCGGGCCCACGAATGGCGTCGAAACAGCCCGTAGGCGACGACCAGAAACAGCGGCACCGACAGCAGTGCCAGAATGCCCCAGATTGCCACCAGCCCGCCCATGGTGGTCGCAGTGGCCATGGCCGCGAGCGCTTCGTCTCCACCTTCCAGCGATGATACGCCGCTTTCGTTGAGCATGGCCACGCCGGTCGCGCCCATAATTCCGGCGAAACCGCCGGCAATCGCCATCACCAGCCCGGCACAAACATTGAGAAGCGCATAAGCGAGCAAATAGACGGCAACCGCACGAATCAGCGTGCTCCGGTCAATCGAGGCGATAAAAGCGTTCATATCTTCTTGCCCCCCAGCCGAGCTGTAACTTTTCGATACATCAAAGTCTAGTCCAAAACAGGGGAGCGCAGACCGCAAGGGTGTTAAAAAAGCTGTAAAAGGTGTCACGCCGGCCTGATCATCGCAGGGGGCGCACGCTGTCCGACGCCAGCGACAGGGCCGGTTCGCCTGTTAGCGGGTCGGCGTAGAGCTGCCCCTCGACGCCAAAGGCTTGACGCAGGCGCTCCGGAGTCAGCACGGCTTCGGGAGGGCCGTCGGCAATGATCCTGCCGTGAAGGATCAGCGCCAGCCGGTCGCAGTAACGGGCTGCCTGACCGAGATCGTGGATGGCGGCGACCACGCCCAGCCCGTGCCGGTGCGCCTGAGCGCGCGCCAGCGCCAGTACCTCGATCTGGTGGCGCACGTCCAGATTGCTGGTCGGTTCGTCCAGCAGCAGCACGCGCGGTTCCTGGGCCAGCGCGCGCGCGATGATGACCCGCTGGCGTTCGCCGCCGCTGAGGGTCGTCACCAAGCGCTCGGCGAGATGGGCGGCGTTCACCGCCTGCAGCGCCCGGTCGACAATCTCCCGGTCGCGCGCCGTCTCGATCTGGAAGCGGCTTAGATGCGGGCTGCGGCCCATGAGCACGACATCGCGGGCGCTGAAGGCAAATTCGAGCTGTGTGACTTGCGGGACGTGCGCCACCAGCCGGGCTACATCGCGGGGCCGGTACGTTTTCAGCGGTTTGCCAAGCAGTTCGATATCGCCTTTTGCGCCCGTCCACAGCCCGCCGATCACTTTCAGCAGCGTCGATTTGCCCGCCCCGTTCGGGCCGATCAATCCGACGAATTCACCCTCGCGTACGCCGAAATCGACGCCGTCCAGCACCGGCGTGCCGCCGAGTTCGTAATGCACGTTTCGCGCGTGGATCAGCATAAAATCCCACTCCTTAATTTCCCCTCTCCAAATCCGTTTCCCGGTTTGGAGAGGGGCCGGGGGCGAGGTTTACCGGGCGTTTGCAACCGTGTCGCCATGCTGCGCGATGGCGTTCAGGGCGGCGACACGCTCGCCCAGCGCCGCTCCGGCGATCAGCAGATTGGCGACGCGCTCGGCGTCCGTCGCGCCTTCGTAAAGCCGCACAACGGTCGCACCTTCGCCGGATGGCGCATCTGCCGCTGAAACAAATATGACCGCCGGAGCGTCGCTTGTGTCTGATGTCCCGGCAATGTCTGTTATCGCGACTTCAACTGCGCTGTCTGGAACCTGTTCGAGAATCGCTGTCACGGCAGCGCGCGCGCCCTCTCCGGCGACGCTGACCGCTTCCGGCCACGCCTCGATGACCACCTCAGCGCCGGAAGCGTCGATGACCGTTGTGGGGAACGCCGGATAGCGGTCGGGATACAGATAGGCAGCCACATCCTTCACGCCTTCGCCGATGAACTGGCTGACCGACGTCAGGTGCGCGTCGAAGGTCACATAGACGCGCTCGTTCTGCACGGCGGACAGTCCGGCAAAGGCCGGATTGTCGTAGAAAAGATCGACGAACGTCGGGTCCCACGGGGTCCAGCCCGTCAGCAGGATGACGTCCGGGTCCTGCTCGATGATGAACTCGTCGGACAGCGCGGCCAGTTGATCGATGCCCATCTCCGCCGCGACATCGACGCCGCCCGCCGCCGCGATGATTTCGGCGATGGTCGAATCGACGCCACTGGTGTAATTACCGGGCGTCAGGTAGAGCGCGCGCACCGGCTGATCGACGTCGCCCACCGCCTGCTGAACCGACTCAATCGCCTGGTCCATGCGCTCGATCTCTGCCTCCAGCGCCGCTTCCGCGCCCGTAGCGCGGCCAAGCAGGCGAATGTTCTCGCGCACAGGATCGAAGCCGACGGCGTAGGCGGTGGCAAAGACGGTCAGGCCGGCGTCGCGCAGTTGCTGGATGGTTTCGGGCGCGGTGAAGCTGGCGACAAACACCAAATCCGGCTCAAGCGAGATGATCTGCTCGACATCATCCGATGACACGATGGCATTTTCGACCTCGCTCGCCAGCACGGCGACATTGCTGATGGCCGGGTCCTGCGCGAACGCCGTCACGGCGGCAAAACGCTCCGGGCCCAGAACGGGCAACAGCGTTTCATCGACGGCCAGACTGAGGCTGACGATACGCTGTGGCGGCGCTTCGATGGTGACATCCGTGCCCAGACCATCGGTCAGCGTGCGCGGCCAGTCACCTTCCTGTGCGCGGGCGGGAACGACCGCCAGCAGCACCAGTGCGATAAGCAGATAAAGCGTTCGTTTCATGGCGTTCATCCTTATGTCTGTGGCGCGGGCTGCGCTAGAGCAGACGCGCGTTGCGGCGATACCGCCAGAGCAGGAACAGGAAGAACGGCCCTCCGAGCAAGCCGGTGATGACGCCAACCGGAACCTCCTGAAAGGTGATGAGCAGGCGGGCGACCGTATCGGCGGCGATCAGAAACGCCCCGCCGCCAAGCGCTGACGCTGGCAGCAGTACGCGGTGATCGGGCCCGACGATCAGCCGCAGCAGGTGTGGCACGACCAGACCGGCAAAGCCAATCGGCCCGGCGACGCTGACGCTGATGCCCGTCATCAACGCGACCAGCGCCAGCAGCAGGAACCGGGTGCGCGGTACGTTCGTGCCCAGCCCCTGCGCCGTTTCCTCGCCCAGCAGGAACAGGTTGAGGTCGCGGCTGTAGCCGAAAACCAGCCCGATGCACGCCAGCGTGGGCAACACCAGCACCAACACGTGTCGCCAGCCTCGTCCCGCCAGCCCGCCGACCAGCCAGTTCAGGATGACCTGTGCCTGTACCACCTCATCCGTTGCCAGCAGCAGGGTGGAGGTGACCGCGCCGAGGAAGGCGTTGAGGGCGGTTCCCGCCAGCAGCAGCGTCGTCACGTGCGCCCGCCCGCGTTCGAGCGACAGCAGATAGACGGCGGTCGCCGCCAGCAGCGCCCCGGCGAAGGCAAAAGCCGGGACGACCCACACGCCCGCGATCGAAAGACGGGGTCAAAAGGCGAAAACCGCCCGGTTTGCC
>QGUR01000502.1 GCA_003242205.1 Chloroflexota bacterium
TGTGGAAAGCGCGGCCCAGATTGCGGCGGAGATCATCCGCGAGCGCAGACGCACGCCCGCTCCGACGCTGGCTTATTTGCACGAGCGTTTCGCGCTAAGCCGCATGGTCGAGGCGTATGCCGAAACCATCCTGAATGCGACCAACCGCGAGCCTCTCGCCTACCGGCACACGCCGCTGGACGAGACGACGGTATTCGCACTCGCGCCGTGGTGCGCGACTCTGAAACATGGCATCTATCATGATTTCAGCGCCGCCTACGAAACTTCTCCGGCGTTGCTGGCGCTTGTTAGCGAGCACGCGGACGGGTTCACGTTTTCTGAGGCGGCTGCGCACGGCGTGGCAAAAGATACCGTGCTCAACTGGTACCGCGATGGCTGGCTAACGCCGCGCTACTCATGGACGGAACTACCCCGGCGCTGAAACCCTACTGAACCAGAGGGCGAGAGGCGCGAAGATAGCCCCGCTGGATATGGCGCGCCTGCTCGATGGCGACGAAGGCATCCTCATGGGTGGCGCGAATGACGTCCATCAACCGCGGGACCTCGCGATTGAGAACCACGCTCCGCAGGATCGTCACCTGACCGTCGCGGCCTTCGCCCGCCGTTTCGGTCACGCCAAAACCGGCATCGCGCAAGGCCACGGCGATCTCGTGTCCCCGCTCTTTCGAGATGATATTGACGGTCATATAGCTGGTGATGAAACGCGCTTCGATGAACATGCCGAGGTAGGCTCCCACCGAGAAGCCAGCACTGTACGCCACCAGATTGAGCCAGTTGGACAGATCAGTGACGACACTGGTGATGGTGACCGCAAAGACCAGCGACTCGATAAACCCCAGAACCGACGCCAGCAAACGCTGCTGGCGCGTGATGAGCACAACGCGTATGGTACTGATCGCGTTATTGGCTACTCTCAGCACAAAGATCACCAGAGCTGCCAGAATCGCCTCGGTCGTCATACGGGGCCTCACAGTGTGTTGGGTTAGCTCTATCATAGCACAGGCGAACGTCCGGCAGGCGTGATCCGGCAGTCCAGAGAGAATGACCGGCATCTCCCAATCGAAGTGGAAACGGCACAGCTCTTACCCACTCTGCCGGGCGAGCGCCGCTTCGTAAACCTGTTCAAGCCCGACCGCCACAGCTTCCCACGTGAAACGCTCGCGCGCCAAACGGCGGGCAGCAGCGCCCATGGCCGTTCGCCGCGTTTCATCCGTCAGCAGCAACTGTAGCGCGCCGGCCAGCGGTTCGACCTGCGGCGGCGTTTCGATAGCCGCGCCCGCCTCGACAGCTTCCGGCAGGTTGCAGCCGGGCGAGATGATCGCCGGCAGCCCGGCTCCAAAAGCTTCCAGCAAAGCGATTGACAGCCCTTCCCCGGTCGCCGGCAGGGCGAAAACGTCGGCGGCGGCCAGCGCCTCCAGCCGCGCCTCCGGCCCCAGATAGCCGGTCACGACCACACGGCGATCGACAAACGGCTGAACCAGCGCCAGCGCGCCTTCGTCCGGCCCGGCGATGACCAGCCGCGCATGCTCCGGCGCGGCCCGTTGGAAGGCTTCGGCCAGCAGGTGCGGGCCTTTACGCGGGTGCAGGCGGCCCAGAAACAGGCAGACAACGGCATCGCCAAGGCCAAAGCGCTCGCGGAACGCCCGGCCATCGGGCAGGGCGTCGAAGATGCCTGCGTCGACGCCGTTGGGAACGACGGCGAAAGCCGTCCGGGATGCGCCCAGACGACGCCACAGCGCCTGCGCTTCGGCGGCTTCGCTCGCGGTCAGCCCGATCACCGTGTCGATACGCCGGGCCACGCCCGCGCTGAACAGCCGGTCCCAGAGCGCTTTCACGGCGCGCCGCCCGGTTTCCAGCGTCAGCGTGCCGTGCGGCGACAGAACCACCGGCATCCCCAACCGCTCCGCTAGCGGCGTGACGATCAGATTTTCGACCGTACGAAACTCGTGGACATGCAACAGATCGGCAGTCTGTAGGGCATGCCGGGCCACACGCGACAGCCCGCGCGGTGTAGACAGGTTCAACGCGCTGCGCGCCAGCAGGTTCGGCACGCGTATCACGCGCACGCCGTCACATTC
>QGUR01000006.1 GCA_003242205.1 Chloroflexota bacterium
CGGGGGCCGGAAGGTTTGGGCCTATCCGGGCCGATGGCAGCCGGCGACCGGCTTTCGATACCTGGCGCTGGCTGGCGGCGGATTTCAGGCATGTCGAGAGGGCAGCTCTGGCGCGCAACGAACGGGTCTCGGTCGTACGGTTGGAGCTGGCCGGCGGGCAAACGGCTCTGCTGGCCTGGGCACGGGGAGCAACACCCGTAGAATTGCGTATCGGTGCGACAGGCACACAATCCTTTTTATACGACCAATATGGTAAGATGATGACGGCGTCGCCTGTCGCGGGAGCATACTCCCTGTCGCTACCGGGGGCTATCTGCAATGCGGCAGATGGATGCCCGGTCGGGGGCTATGTCACGGTGCTTGTTCAGCCATCGGGCGAATTTCCTGTCGAAGAAATAACGGCGGATGGACTTCAGCCGTTAACGTTTAATTAGGAGTCAGAGGGCGCATGGCCGAAAATAAAACTGCTGGGCCAAAACAGTTTTCTTATGGCGGGCAGGCCGTGATCGAAGGCGTGATGATGCGCGGGGCGCACGTCGCCGCCGTTGCCGTGCGCGATCCCGAAGGCAAGATTGTCGTTCACGAACAACCGCTTAATGCGACGCTCTATCGCGGGCGTATCAGCAAGACGCCGTTCATTCGCGGGCTCGTTGGCCTGTGGGACGCGCTTGGTCTGGGGACGCGCGCTCTGATGTGGTCTGCCGACGTGGCTCTGGGCGTTGAAGAGGACGGCGAAAAACCGAGCTTTAACGGTCCGCTTGGCTGGGGCACGATTGCCTTCTCACTGGTGCTCAGCATCGGCCTGTTCTTTTTGCTGCCGACTGCCGCTGCCAGCGGGCTGGAACAGTTGTTTGGGCTGGACCACGCCTCGTTCGTCGTTAACCTGCTCGAAGGTGTCGTGCGCCTGCTGCTGATTGTTGGCTATATCTGGGCGATTGGACGTTTGGCGGATGTCAAGCGGCTGTTTGGCTATCACGGCGCGGAACACAAGACGATCAATGCCTATGAAGCCGGGGCGGAACTGACGCCGGAAGTCGTGGCCACGTATCCAATCGAGCATCCCCGTTGCGGGACGGCGTTCCTGCTGACCGTGGTTTTCGTCAGCGTTTTGATCTTTTCCGTGCTCGGTCGCCCACCGCTGATCTGGCTGTTTGTCTCGCGCATTTTGCTCATCCCGGTGGTCGCCGGCATCGCCTATGAAATTATCCGTTTCACGGCGAAGAACATGCACAATCCGGTTGTGCGCGCCATCATCATCCCCAATCTGGCATTGCAGCATCTGACGACTCGTGAACCTGATCTGACGATGATCGAGGTCGCGATTGTGGCCTTCAAACGGGTGCTCGTATCCGAAAAACTTCTTGCCGAGGGCGACGCAAGTCCTGAACAGGCGAATGCTCCGGCAACAGCGCCCACACCGGCCGGCGACTGACGCCCCCAACGCAACCCGCAACGTCCTCGCTGAATGGAACCGGCAGGTTGCGACGGAAGGTGCGGACTGAATTCAGCCTCTCCAAGAGCGCCACGACTAGTGGCGCTCTTTTATTTGTCTTGCGGCTTCATGGTGGCTTAGCAGAAGGCAAGATAGTTCGTTAGACTTTCTATCGTGAATTCTATATAGTCTTGCAAACGATACATCAGGTGGTGGACTGATGGAGTTCTGACGGAAAGCTGTCAGTCAGAATGTTCAGGAGGTGATGATGAAGTTTTACCTTCGCGTGCTCGTACTTACCGCCTTGCTTTTGCTCACCGCCCCGGTTCTGGCCCAGGACGGCGAGGTGACGCTCGTGCCCTTTAGCAACGAGTTGTTTGGCGTTGAAGGCGTCATACCGCAAGGCTGGACAGAGGCCGCGCCCGGTGTCTATGCGCGTGGGCAAGACGAAACCGACATCACGAGCCTGATCGTGCAGGCGGCTCCGGGCATGACGGCGGAAGCGCTTGAGGGTGTGCTGTTGCAGCAGCTCGGTATTGATTCGCTGCCTGAAAGCACCGGCACGCTGGAAACGGACGCTTATTCCTGGACGCTTTACGAAATCGACGTAGAGCAGGCGGGGATGAGCATTCGCGTCGATCTGGCGCTATCCGAAAGTGAATCCGGTGTGACACTGGCGCTGTTGCAAGCGCTGGCGGACGAGCACGACGCGTTGCATGAGGCCGTCTTTCTTCCGGTCGTGGAGGCGCTTGCCCCTGCCGGGGCGGATACGGGCGCGGTCGAAGGCGAAGGAGAATCCCAAGCCGTTTACGAAGACCCGGAAGGGCGGTTTAGCGTACCCATTCCGGCCAACTGGAGCGCGGAAGAGCGCGATGGCTACATCGTTTTATCTTCGCCGCAGGGGTTGATCACCGTCTCCATTGTAGTCGTAGAGACAGACGATCCTGAGGAGGCGCTGGAAAACGCATGGGCAGTCGTCGATCCGGATTTTGATCAGCAGATCGAGGAAACGCTTGAGTTTCCAACGTCTCAGTTCGAGCACTTCCAGCTCCATATCTATGAAATGGATGACGAAGAAGAAACCCTCGTGCAGGCTGAAGTGCGCGTGTATGAAGGCGTGTCCTATGTTCTGCTTGTCGTTGCCGACGTGGTTGCGCTTGAACAGCGACTGGCGCAAATCCAGATCATCGACACCGGCTTTGAGATCGCGGCGATGGAGCAGACGGATTTGTCGGATGTAGAGCCGCTGCCGCTGACGGATGACCTGATCGCCGAGTTCGAAGCCTATATTGAAACGGCGATGGAAACCTACGACACGCCCGGCGTAGCGGTGGCAATCGTGCGGGATGGCGAGATTGCTTACGCCAACGGTTTTGGGGTTCGCAATCCGGAGGGCGATCCGGTCACGCCGGAAACGCTGATGTTGATCGGCTCGACGACCAAGACCATGACGACCTTACTGATGGCGCAGATGGTCGATGAAGGCGTCATGGACTGGGACACGCCGGTAGTGGACATCCTGCCAACGTTTTCCGTTGCCGACCCTGAAGTGACCGGGAAACTGAGGATGCAGGACATGGTCTGCGCGTGTACGGGCGTGCCGCGCCGGGATCTGGAACTGTTTTTCAATGCGAACGAACTCACTGCCGAAGGAGTCATTGAATCGCTTGCGACGTTTGAATTTTTCACCGGCGTTGGCGAGGCGTTCCAATACAGCAACCAGATGGTTGCCGCAGGCGGTTATCTCACGGCGCTGGCAGCGGGCGGCGAGTACGGCAATCTCTACGACGCTTACGTGAGTCTGGTTGAGGAGCGGATTTTTGAGCCGTTGAAGATGGAGCGCACGACGTTCTTCTTTGAAGAAGCGCTCGCCGATGAAGACCATGCCACACCGTATGGCCTGTATGCGGACTTCACCACCAGACCGTTGCCGATGGAGATTGAGGAATTCTGGCTGGAGCCAATCGCTCCCGCAGGCGCGGCATGGTCGAATGTCCTCGATCTGGCCCGCTACATGATTATGGAACTGAACGAGGGCGTGGCAGCGGATGGAACGCGTATTGTTTCTGCGGAAAATCTGGCCCGGACGTGGGAGCCGCAGGTCGCGATTTCGGCGACTGACGAATATGGTCTGGGGTGGATCGTTAGCGACTTTCACGGCTTGCTGATGCTCAGTCATGGCGGCAATACGCTCGGTTTTACGGCGGATTTTGCTTTCCTTCCCGAACGTGATCTTGGCGTGGTGGTGCTAACCAACCAAAGCTCCTCACTGCTGAATACTGCCATTCGCTCGCGCCTGTTCGAGATGCTCTTCGAGCAGCCTTATACTGCCGAAGAAGAACTGCAATTCGCGCTCAATCTGTTTCGGCAGCAGGTACAGGAAGCGCTCGAAAGCCTTGAGCGTACAAGCGATCCGGAAATCACCGGGCTGGTGGTAGGTCGGTTCACGAACGCCGCGTTGGGCGAGGTGACGATCAGCCTCAACGATGAAGGCGTTCCTGTTTTCGATGCGGGTGAGTTCCAGTCAGAGTTGTGGCTTGAAACTGACGACGAGGAACAGGCAGACGATGACTCGGTGACGTTTGTGCTGTATGACCCGCCTCTCAACGGACTGTCTCTCACTTTTGAGCCAGATGATGAGGGCGTCTACCAGATGACGCTGGGCAGCGGCGCCACTGAATACGCATTCGAGCGGCTGGAATAGCCCGGACAATTCGGCTGGCGGGCGGATTTATTCCGCCGCCAGCCGCTTCAGTTCGTACAATTTTGTCAGCGCTTCAATCGGGCTGAGTTCGTCCACGGCGATGCTCTTGAGCGCTTTCAACGCCGGATGCTCGCTCTGATCGAATAGCGTGAGTTGAGCCGGGTTCTCCTTGCGCTTTTTCGCCGCCGGGTGTTCAAAGTCCGCGCCCTGCGTTTCCAACTGGTGCAGCAGTTCGCGGGCGCGCTCGACAACCGGGCGCGGCAATCCGGCGATTTGCGCGACATGCACGCCATAGCTGCGGTTCGCGCCTCCGGGCACAACCCGATGCAGAAAGACAATTTCGTCGTTGTCTTCGGCGACCGCGACGCTGTAATTGCGCGTGCGCGGCAGGACATTTGGCAGTTCGGTCAGTTCGTGGTAGTGGGTTGCGAACAGCGTCCGGCAATTCAGGCGCGGGTGGTTGTGGATATATTCAATCACCGCGCGGGCAATGGCGAGGCCGTCATAGGTCGATGTTCCACGCCCGACCTCGTCCAGAATCAGCAGGCTGCGCCGCGTGCTGCCCGAAAGCAGGCGCGCCGTCTCCACCATTTCGACCATGAAGGTGCTTTGCCCGGCATGGATTTCATCCTGCGCGCCGATACGCGCGAACAGGCGGTCCACCAGTCCAATCGTCGCCGAGTCGGCAGGCACAAAACTGCCGATCTGCGCCATGAGCGTGATCACCGCCACCTGCCGGATATAAGTCGATTTACCCGACATATTCGGCCCGGTGATGATGTGGATGCGTGACATGCTGTCGAAGCGCGTGTCATTCGGTACGTAGCGCGTGCCGCCATCGAGCAGTTTTTCCACGACCGGATGCCGCCCAGCTTCGATAATCAATACATCGTCTTCGGTCAGGGTGGGGCGGCAATAGCCCTCGCGCACCGCGACCGTCGCCAGCGACAAAAAGACGTCGAGGTGAGCGATGGCGCGGGCCGTGCCTAGCAGGCGCGATGACGCCTCGCATAAGGACTGGCACAACGCTTCAAATAGCTCGCGTTCAACTTTCAGGATTTGCTCTTCGGCGTTGAGCACGAGGGTTTCATATTCTTTCAGTTCGGGCGTGATATAGCGCTCGGCGTTGACCAGTGTTTGCTTGCGGATGTAGTCTTCGGGAATCTTGTCCTTGTGCGCGTTGCTGACCTCGATGTAGTAGCCAAAGACCTTGTTGAAGCCGACCTTGAGGGTTGGAATACCGGTGCGGCGGCGCTCATGAGGCTCCAGATTGGCAATCCACTCGCGCGCTTCGCGTGTCTGCTCGAGAATGCGATCCAGTTCCTCGGAATAGCCGGGGCGAATCGTGCCGATGGTGTTGAGGACAGCCGGCGGATCGTCGGTCAGGGCGCGGGAGATATGATCGAGAACATCGGAGCAGGCATCCAGCTTGGTGGTCAGCGCCGACAGCGCCGGAATCGGCTCAATCAGCGCCTGAATGGTGGGCACGACGCTCAGGCTTTCGCGCAGGGCCAGCAGGTCTCGCGGCCCGGCTTTTCCGATCAGCAGGCGGTTGGTCAGGCGTTCCAGATCGGAGACGTTGCGTAACGCTTCGGTCAGTTCGGCGCGTAGCGCTTCATCCTGAGTGAGCGCTTCCACCGCGTCCAGCCGGGCGTTGAGGCGCTTCAGGTCGAGCAGCGGCTGCGAAATCCACGTGCGCAGCAGGCGAGCGCCCATCGCCGTCACCGTGCGGTCGAGCACGCCTAACAGACTGCCATGCACCTTGCGCGAGCGAATCGTTTCCGTCAGTTCCAAATTGCGGCGCGTGAACGGGTCGAGCACCATGAAGCTGGCGGTGCTGTAGGCCCGGATGCTGGTCAGTTGTGCCAGATTGTTGCGCTGCGTATCGCGTAGGTAGTGCAGGATGGCTCCGGCGGCAGCGACGCCATACGGCATGTCGCCCAGACCAAAGCCTTCCAGCGTACGCACGCGGAAATGTTGCGTCAATAGCTGTTCGGCTCCCGCAGGTTCAAAACGCCAGTCGGCGATCGGCGTCAGGTGAATGCCGGGCGGCAGCGACGCGCCTTTTTCAACCCACGTCGACGGCATGATCACTTCGCTGGGTTGCAGGCGCGACAATTCCTCGACGACCAGTACGGCAGCGTTTTCGCCTTCAAGCTGCGTTGCGGCGAACTCGCCGGTTGTGATTTCGACATAGGCGATACCGGCCTTGCTCCATTCACGCGTGTCCGGGTTGCCGACCGGCAGGATCGCCATGAGGTAATTCTGCTTGCGGTCGGACAGAATCTCCGGCTCGATGACCGTTCCGGGCGTGATGACGCGGGTCACCTCGCGTTCGACCAGCCCTTTGCCGTTCGGCTCGGTCACCTGCTCGCATACCGCGACGTGATAGCCCTTTTCGATCAGACGGGCGACGTAAGTCTCCAGCGCGTGGTGGGGAACGCCGGCCATGGGCACGCGCTGCGTCTTGCTGATCGGGCGGCCCGTGAGCACCAGATCCAGCTCGCGCGCCGCGATTTCAGCATCTTCATCAAAGGTTTCGTAAAAGTCGCCTAGTCGAAAGAAAAGAATGCAATCGGGATATTCCCGTTTGACATCAAGATACTGCTGCCTGAGAGGCGTTACCTGCGTCATTGCAAAGCCCTGTTCTGATTGTGAAGTTCTGGTTTAAACGGGCGGAGGAAGCTTGTCAGGATAATTTTGTTTCACGCTTGCGCGCGTTACTATTTTAACAACGCATGACGGGGACTTCAATTAAAGTCTAGAACATCTGTCCGATTAGAGGAAGCTACGCATGTCCGACGTTCTCATCAGCGTGGATCTGGGCGGCACGAACATTCGCGCCGCGCGCCTGGACCGCGACTTAAACATCCTTGAACGCGTGCAAATTCCGACCGAAGCGCACCTCGGCTGTGCGTCCACCATCGAGCGCATCAAAAGTCAGGTGCGAGTGGTGATGCCGGTGGACGATACGCCGGTTGCCGGAATTGGCATTTCCGCGCCGGGGCCGGTGAACCCGCGCACGGGAATCCTCGTCGCGCCGCCGAACCTCGGCGATTGTTATCAGGTGCCGTTGGAACAGGAATTACGAACTGCATTTGGCGTGCCGACCTATCTTGGCAATGACGCTAACGTTGCCGCGCTGGCGGAGGTCGCGCGCGGGGCGGCGAAAGGCGCGCATGATGCGATCTTTCTGACCATCAGCACCGGCATTGGCGGGGGCATTATCACGGGCGGGCGGCTGCTGCTGGGACATGACGGGCTGGGCGCTGAAGTTGGACATATGGTCATTATGGTCGATGGGCGGGTTTCAACGCTGGAGAAAGAGGCTGCCGGCCCGGCGTTGGCCCGGCAGGCGCGGGCGCGGCTGGAAGCGGGTGAAAAGTCGATTATCCGCGACGTGGTTGGCGGCGACCTGAGTCTCATTACCGGGCGTACGGTCGGCGAGGCGGCGCAGGAAGGCGACGCGCTCGCGCTCTCCATCATCCGGCGGGCCGGTCGCATCGTCGGCATGGGTATCACGACACTGCTGCATCTGTTCAATCCGGAAGTCATCGTCATCGGCGGCGGTGTTAGCCGGGTGGGGGAACTGCTGTTCGAGCCAATGCGCGAGGCGATTAAGGAGACGGCTATTGATCCGGCGTACTGGCGCGATCTGAAAATCGCCCCTGCCGCGCTTGGCGACAACGTCAGCATTTATGGCGCGGCGGCGCTGGTACTCACGCACGGTGGCGTAATGGATATCGATGCCGCCAGCAGTGAGATGACGCCCGGAACGGAGGTGTTTGGAGCGGGCGGTGGAAACGCGGGAAACTAGCTTGAAGGCAAGCGCAACCCGCCTTGATGTTCGCGGGCTACGGATTCGCTGTTTCGTCGCCGGGGAAGATGGCCCTCCGGTGATCCTGCTGCATGGCGGCGGCCTGGACTCGGCGGAACTGTCGTGGGCCGATACGATTGGGCCTTTGTCGACTCGGTATCGCGTCTACGCGCCAGACCTGCCCGGATATGGGCAGAGCGACAGGCCGGACGTGACTTACAGTCTGGATTTTTACGTCGGTTTTCTCGATGGTTTCTACGAAGCGCTGGGGCTGGAGAAAGCGAGCCTGATCGGCCTTTCGCTGGGGGGCGGCATCGCTCTCAGCTTTACGTTGCGCTATCCCGAACGCGTGGACAGGCTGGTCGTCGTCGGACCTTACGGAATTGCGCCGCAGTATTCCGCGCACAAGTTGTCGTATCTTTACATCCACAGCCCGCTGAATGAACTGTCCTATCGCATCTTTGGCCTCGGTCGCAGCCTCATCCGTTGGAGTCTGTCGTCGGGTGCGATCCGTAATGCGGAGCGGCTGACGCCGGAATTGATCGATCAGGTTTATGCTGCAGCCAGAGAACCGGGAGCGGGCAAAGCCTTCGCCTCGTTCCAGCGCGACGAGTTTCGCTGGAATGGCGTCCGGACATATCTGATGGATCGCCTGCCGGAAATTCAGACGCCAACGCTCATCGTGAACGGGGAGAAAGACAATCTTGTTCCGGCGTCGGCGGCGGAGCAGGCGCACCGGCGCATCCGAAATTCCCGCCTGCACATCCTTGCTGGCTGTGGTCACTGGGCGCAGCGCGATAACCCGGAAGAGTTCAACCGCGTCGTGCTCGAATTTCTTGACGAGAGCGCCGGTTAGTGATGGACGCTACAGGGGCCGGCCCTGAAGGTCATCGCGCGACGATGCGCTCCAAGCCGCGCGCCCGCCGTTCCTGCAGAATCAGGCTGTCGTAAATATACTGGTTTAGCGGTGTGGCAACGCCGGCTTCGCGCCCAAGCCGTACGACTGCGCCGGTTTGCGCTTCCAGTTCCGACGGTAGCCCGTTGATGATGTCGCGCTGCATGGAGGTTGTCGTTTCAGGCGGAAAGGTGTCGATGAAGGCGAGTGTGCGCTCCAGTGTGTCGTCCGGCAGCCTGACGCCGCGTGCCCGCGCCACCGCGATGATTTCGGCCATTACGGTTTCGAGCATCGCTCGCGTTGCCGGGTACTGGCGAAACTCGCCGATGCTCGCCCGTGTTACCGCGCCCACGCCGCTCATCGAGGTCACCAGCAGAAATTTCTCCCACAACGCGGCTTCGATATCATCCGAAAGCTCTGAATAGATACCCGCGTCAAGCAACGCCCTCAGCAGGCGTTCGGCTTCGGGCGTGCGCTGGCCGTCGAGCTGACCAAAGATGATCGTCGGCTGTACGCCGGCATGTCGCACCCTGCCGGGCGCTTCCAGTTCAAAGAAGCCGCGTACTAACCCTCCCAGAGTTTGCGCCCTGCCGACCTGTTCGGCGACGATATCCGGCGCTTCAACGCCGTTTTGCAGCGTCAGAAAACGAGTGTGCTCGTGCCGGAGCACGGGCACACTTCGGGCAACATCCGCTATCTGCCACGTTTTTACGGCGATCATGACGTAATCTGCCGGCCCGACCGTGGTCAGATCATCGCTTGCCTGAACCTGCAGGCGCAGCGTTGCGCCGTTCTGATCGGTGACCGTCAGGCCGGATTCGCGCAGGACGCGCAGATGTTCCCCGCGCGCGATGAAGACCACCTCGTGACCGGCGCGCTGCAACTGAGCGCCGAAATAGCCGCCTACCGCGCCGCTGCCTACCATGACAATCCGCATAGGCCCTGTTCACCTTCCTGTTCTGGCTGGTTGGGATGCGCCAGCATAGCAAAACGGGCGTGGGCTTCCAACTGGAATGGTCTGCAGTGGATTGATGAGGCGTCCGGCGGGCCGTGCCGTTCCTTGAATATAAGAATTTCGTTGTAGTTTTTTTAACGAAGCGCGAAACATTCCGATCAACATGGTACAATCGTGCGTATGTTAATGCTGCTAGACTATCGCGTTCGCCAGCGCGACTTCCTGCTCGAAATTTCGCGCGCCATTACCGCCCAACTCGATCTGGGCGAGGTATTGCGTCGCGTGCTCAATGCGTCGGTCGTGATGCTGGCCGGTCAGGTGGGCATGGTCGCGCTTCGCGACGCCAGCGGCGAGTACAAGGTGCGCGCCACCGTCGGGCTGGATACGGCCAAAATCCCGGCCCTGAACACCATTCTCCGCGAGTTGATCAGCAGCGTGGAAGAGGGCTACTCGCGAGAGGCCCTCGACGCCCGGATGAAACGCATGCTTGCGCTGCTTGGGCGTCCGCTGCAGCAATATGTGGCGTTGCCGCTGGTGTTTGCCGGCGAACCGCTAGGCCTGCTGATCGTCTTTCGCTCCTATCAGGGGGCGGCCACGCCCGACGATATTCAGATTTTGCAGAGCTTTGCCGATCAGGCGGCAATCGCGGTCCATAACGCCCAGCTTTACGAGCGAATCGATCATGAGCGACGGCGGCTGGCGGCCATTGTTCAGCATAGCGCCGATGGCGTCATGATCCTCGACGCTGGTCTTCGCATTCTGATTTTCAACCGCGCGCTGGAGCGCATGACCGGCTGGCGCGCGCAGGACGCGATTGGCGCGCCGGTCGATGACGTCATCGTCTGGAAGCGGCGTGACGGCATGGACTTGGCGGATGCGCTGGCCTCGGGCTGGCCTGCGACGCGGGATAGCGACACGCCTGAGACCTTGTATGTGGAAGGCGATCTGGAACGGCGAGATGGCCTGACACTCGCCGTCGGCATTACCTATGCGCCGTTGCTGGCAGCCAACGGTCAGGTGGCGAACATCATTGCCAACGTGCGCGACATCACGCACTGGCGGCAGGCGCAGGAAATGCAGAATGTTTTTATTTCGACCATTTCCCATGAACTGAAGACGCCGGTTGCGATCATCAAGGGATATGCCGGGACGCTGAACCGTCAGGATGCCGACTGGAATCCGGAAGTCATACGCGACGGTTTGCAGGTGATCGAAGACGAGTCCGACCGGCTCGCCGGTTTGATCGAAAACCTGCTTACGGCTAGCAAATTGCAGGCGCAGCGCGATATGGAGTTGCAACTCGGCGACGTGCGCCTTGACGAACTGGCGGCCCGGTCGCTCGAACGCTTCGCGCCGCAAACCAGCCGGCATGAATTCGTACTGAACTTCCCAGAGGAGTTTCCCATCGTTCAGGGGGACGAAACCCGGTTGCGTCAGGTGCTCGACAATCTCATTAACAACGCCGTTAAATATTCGCCTGATGGCGGCCGGATCGAGGTCGGCGGTCGCGTCGAGCCGGGGCATGTGACGGTCTACGTCACCGATCAGGGCGTCGGCATGACCGAAGCCGAGCAGGAACGGGTTTTCGAGCGGTTCTACCGCGCCGACAGTACGCTCAGCCGCAAGACGCAGGGAACCGGTCTGGGTCTGTATCTGGCGCGGGCTATCGTTGAAGCGCATGGCGGTAGCATGTCCGTTACCAGCCGTCCCGGTCAGGGCTCGACGTTCAGTTTCACGCTACCGCTGACCAGCTAGCGACAGGCGTTCGCGCCTGCGCATCTTATCTGTTCCAAGTTTGGAGATCAAAACCTCATGCCAATTATGAATCGTGCAGCAGTCCAGTGTCCGCGTTGTGGCAATCAGTTCGAGGCAACAGTCAATTCGCTGATCGACCCGGCGCAGGACCCGGCGGCCAAGATGCGTCTACTGAATGGTCAGGTGAACGCCGTCCAGTGCCCGCGCTGTGGCACTGTCAGTTCGGTGCCGGCGCCGGTCGTGTATCACGACGCCGACAAGGAGCTGCTGATTACCTATATTCCGATGGAACTCAACCTGCCCAAGGAGCGGCAGGAAAGGATCATTGGCGATCTGATACGCGAGGTCACCAACAGTCTGCCACAGGAAAAGCGCAAGGGATATCTGTTTCGCCCGACGGAGGCGCTGACGCTGCAAGGGCTGATCGAGAAGGTGCTACAGGCCGATGGCGTGACGCCTGAAATGATGGAAGCGCAGCGAGCGAAACTGCGTCTGGTGGAGACATTGCTTCAGACTGCTCCGCAAGATTTGCCGCAACTGGTGCAAGAGCATGATAGCGAAATTGACGCCCAATTCTTTCAGGTGATGACGCTGGTCGCGCAGCGCTATCTGCAGGAAGGGCGGGCCGATCTGGCGCAGCATGTTCTGGCGGTGCAGGCGGTAGTCGTTGAGCATTCAACCGCCGGGCGTGAGTTGATCACCCAGACCGAATTGCAGGAAAAGATTGTCGCTGAAGTGGCCGACGCGCTTCGCGCGCTCGGAGAGCAGGCGCAGCGGTCAGATTTCGTTGATCTGGCGATCCGCTACGCCGGTGACACCGAGCGATTGCAGGCGTTGGTGGGGCTGGCCCGTCCGGCGTTCGACTACCAGTTTTTCCAGGAATTGACGGTCAAAATCGCCGAAGCGCCTGCTTCGGAACGTGAGCGTCTGGAGACTTTGCGCGATCTGCTGTTACAGTTCACCGCTGCCATTGACCGGCAGACGCAGCTGGCCGTCCAGCAATCGGCTGAACTCCTGCAGGCCATCCTCGCCAGCCCCAATCCGGACGAGTTGATCCGAGCTAACCTCGACCTGATCGACGATACCTTCATGGCCGTGCTGAGCGCGAACATTCAGGAGGCCGAGCGTCAGTCGGACATCGCCGCTTCGGCCAAGCTGAAGAGCGTGTATGAACGCATTGTCACGATTCTGCGTGAGAACATGCAGCCTGAACTGCGCTTCATCAACGACGTTATCGCGGCTCCCACGCCGGATGAAGCGCGCGCGTTGGTGGCGGAAAACGCCGGAACCTATGGCGCGGGCCTGCTCGATCTGCTGGATAGCGTCGAGCAGATGATGGCCCCACGCGGCGACGAAGCGCTGATGCAGCGGCTGGCGCTGATGCGCGAGGAAGCTGAACGCGTCTTAAGCTGACCGGCAAGGCTTTTCCTTAACTTGCCAGACAGACGGAATAATAAGTAATATCGATAGCGCTGCACGCTACTCCGGTAGCGTGCTTTGTTTCCTGTTTGCGCCATTCCGGCTGAGGTTAAAACATGCATTCACTGGCTCGTCAGGTCGTTCGTCGGTTATTTCCCCATCCAATATTGCTTTGTGTGCTTATTTCGCTGGTTTTGATTGCGCCGGTACGGCTCGCACAGGCGCAGGATGCGCCGGGAGAATTTGAGATTATCCGTACGGCGCTGGTCGAGAAGTTCCGGGTGCGAATGCAGCAGGTCGCCGAGTGGAGTTGGGAACAGGTTGACTTCACCGACGGGATCGAGAGTTGTATTGACGAGGGAGAACGAAAGGGCGTCAATGCACCTTGGGGGCGGCGTTATCTGGTTACGGCGTTTAACGGCGTGACCTACGAAGGCCGCATCAGCTACGATCAGACGATCGTCGTGGCTTGCGACAGCCCTGAGCATGAGCGGCTCATGGCCGCCGCGGCGCAGCCTCCGGCCCCTGCCGAAGCGCCTGCCGGTGACGAAGCTCCGGCAGCAGCGCCGCTGCCTCCCCCGGTGGCGGGTGCGGCAGCCAGCGCCGGTTTCGCGCTCGGCGGCCACGTCAACAACATGAATGGCCAGACCTTCGACGCGATGCGGCGCTCGGGAATGACATGGCTGAAGAAGCAATACATTTTCAACGTGGGCGATTCGCCGCACAACGTCGCCGGCATGATCGAAACGGCGCATGCCAACGGCTTCCGCATTCTGCTTGGCATCGTCGGCAAGCAGGAACAGATGGGCGATTACCCGGCATACATCAATGCCTATGCCGAATTTGTCGGCGGCGTGGCTGCTCTGGGCGCGGACGCGATTGAAGTTTGGAACGAGCCCAACATCGATCGTGAATGGCCGGCGGACATGATCAACGGCGCGACGTATACCCAACTGCTTGCGGCGGCCTACAACGCGATCAAGTCGGCCAATCCCGGCACGCTGGTTATCAGCGGCGCTCCGGCTCCGACCGGCTACTTTGGCGCGGTGGGCTGCGGGGCTGGCGGCTGTAACGACGACGTTTTCATGCGCCAGATGGCAAACGCGGGCGCGGCCCGGTATATGGATTGCATCGGGCTGCACTACAACGAAGGCATCATTCCGCCCAGCCGCACCAGTGGCGACCCAAGGGGCGAGTATCCCACCTATTATTTCCGGTCGATGTTGCAGCGCGGCTATGGGCTGTTCGGCGGCAAGCAGGTGTGTTTCACCGAACTCGGTTATCTGTCCGGCGAGGGCTACGACACGCCCATTCCCGGTAATTTCGGCTGGGCGGCCAATACGACGGTCGAGCAGCACGCGGCATGGCTGGCCGAGGCGGCCACGCTGGCTGCCCGCAGCGGTCGCGTGCGCCTGATGATTATCTGGAACGTCGATTTCCGCGACTTCACACCGACTGACCCGCTCGGCGGGTACGCCATGATTCGCCCCGATAACGGTTGCCCGGCTTGCGACGCGCTGGCTGTTGTCATGGGGCGCTGACCTTTTCCCTGATGCGGAGAGGGCGATAGCCCCTGCATTGTAGTGAGGCGGCATGCCGTGGGATGGCTTCGCGCTGCCGTCTCACTACGATTTCCCGGTTGCTGAAAGAACTAAACAGAAACGTGGTTCGGCTTCGGCGAAGCCTCCAGCAGCCCGTGCGCTTCGAGCCGTGCCCGGTATTCGCGCAGGACGCGCTGGCCGTGATCCTGAAAGTGGCCCTTCACATGCTCGTCATCGAGCCTGGCGGCGTGTTCCGGCGTTTGCAGGTCGGCTGCAAATCGCCGTAGCTTGCGCCTGCGCTCCCAGGCTTCGAGGCGGTTGCCGAGCCTGCCACCGAGCAGGACTTCGAGCGCCTGTTTAAACAGTCGCCATGGCGCGGCGGGTGATTGCGTTTCCAGCGTGTAAAACGCATCCTTCGCATTGGGCAGGAAGGCGTTTGACCATCCGTTAGCGGCGCGCATCGCGCGGTAAAGATCGTGGCCAAACAGCGGGAGCATCTGCGCCAGCTCGTGGGCGATAAACAGGTTCTGGTTGTCCTGCACGAGCGCCGATTCGGAGAGCACGTAATTGGGGCAGATGGTCACGCCTCGCAGCTTGCCCAGCCTGACCAGCAGGATACTGAAAGCGCGCGCCAGCCAGACGCGACCGGGCGCGGTCACCAGCAGGTAGTCGAAATCGTCGTGGCGCGAATCAGGGTTTCTCATGGCAAGCGCACCGGTCAGCGCGACCATCCGCACGAACGGCAGGCGAGACAGCCAGCTTCCGTACATGCGCGCTGCCGGCATCAGCTCGGCGGCAATGCGCTCGCGCTCGGCGCGAATTTCGACCAGTTCCTCTCTGCCCGCGCGGAATACCAGCCCGTTACGCTGGTCGATGTGCTGTCTCAGCCATGTTGAGGTGTGCAGCGCGTCTTCAATGTCGGCCAGCGCGACCGGGGTTTCGCAGATCAGAAAGTGGTGAATTTCGCGCGGCGTCATCGCAAAATCGAAGACATCCGCGTACAGGACCGTGCAAAGGATGGCGCGTTCGATTTGGCTCAAACCGGCCCTCTCTTGCTCTTGCAACGGTCGGCGCGTGGGGCCGGGCGGACCGTATCAATCGGCGCGCCACAGCCATGTGTTCTGGAACCGGCATGAGGTATCGGCAGTCTCAAAATTCACGACTGCGTTCCCCACGCCGCCTGATTCAAGCTCGGTTTGCAGTTCGCCGACGTAACGCCCGTCGACGTAGTAGTGCAGTGTATTGCCAAGGGCGATGACAAGCAAGCGGTGGCCCGCGGTGGCGTTCCAGTTGTCGACTTCGATATACAGGCCGGGCAAAAAGGTGTCGCCGTCGCGTTCCGACATGCCAACGCCGCCCTGACCGTCGAAATAGGCCAGCAGATAATGCGTGGGATCGACCGACCGGACAACCAGTCCGCATCCGCCGAGCGCGCCCGTAATGCTGTCCGGATAGACTGTCGTTCCGATAGCGAAATCGGCAAAGGTCAGGCCGCTGGCAATCGGGAGAATGTTGACGCCGGGTCTCGTGTACTCGCTGAAGCTTTCACCGACGTTGAGCACGATCTGTCCACTGCCCGGAATCAGGCGACGGCGCTGAAGCTCGGTCACGGTGGTGTTCGGCGTTCCTGAGGGGATGATCTGCGCGATCAGGCCATCCGCTTCTCGTGGCGTCGTCACATACAGGTCATCGAAGGTAGAGGCAATGCCGGTCTGCACTCGCGTTCTGCCCACGACCAGACCGAGCTGGCCGGCAGCGGTGATGGTATTGTCGCTCAGGCGTCCAAGAATGTTGCCGTTGAAATACGCCTCCAACATGCTATCCGCCGCCAGCAGGCCGAGTGTGAAACGCGGTTGGTCGGCGCGAATGGCCGGATGCCGGGTCCAGTCGCGCAGCACGCGCTCTCCGTCTGCGGTCTGGAGGCTGAAGCGCCATTCGGCCCGGTCGTTCACCAGAAACAGATAGTATTCATCTTCGGACTGGGCGCGCGCTGCCAGCCCAACCGTCCAGCCACTGACGCCCGGATTAGTGGCTGTGACCTGCGCGAAGAAATCGGCGGGCGGCGTTAACGCTTCGTTGAAGGCTACGGTGTGTGGCGTTTCCTGCCCCAGAGCGAGGATCAGCGCGCCATCAGCGTCTTCTATGGCTCCGTCTCCGGTCGCTTTCCAGGCTTCCACGTCCTCGAAGTCGTCGTTGTGCGCCAGTTCTGAATAGCCCGGCAGGAGCGTGACCTCGAACTCGCCGCGGGTATTACCAAACGCTGACACGCTCAGCGTATACGTGCCGAATTCCGGAATAGTCACGGCTTCGAGCAGGGCGTCGCGACTATCCGGATAGTTGTAGTCGTCGTTACTGGCGATGATCTGGCCCGAACGGTCGCGCAGTGTGAGCACCGGGTCGAGATTACCACTCGTGGCTTCGACCACGAAGGATAGCGGTTCGCCGGTATTGCCGGTGAACTGGAACGTTTGTGGCTCGCCGTCTATTTCGCCGGAGCGGGGGACGAAGCGCGTCAGGGTGTTGTCGGCCTGAGCGTCGAGGCGTAGCGCCGTCACGGCGATAACGGCCAGCACGAGGAAAGCACGTTTTACCACTCGCGCATCCTCTGCGGAAAAACCAGCGCCAGCGCGTCCAGATAAGCCTGAAAATCGTCGATGGTCATTTCAGCGCCCGTTTGCCAGCGCTCGTTTTCGGCCTGTAACAGGCGGCGCTGCTCGCCGGCAAGCAGCAGGTCATCGCGCCCGCCGCCTTTCCGATCATTGGTCTTAGAGCGCGCTTGCAGACGGGTGAACCGCGCCGCGTGTTCGAAATCCTTGAACTGATTCGGCGACATAAACGTGTACACCGAGAGATAGCGCTCATCCTGTTCCAGCGCACAGGCCAGCACGTGCCAGCCTTTCGGCACGCGCGAGCGGCGCTTGGTCTGGAAATGCCACATCAGCGTCGCGGCAGGCGCGTTCGCGCGAATTTCCTGCTGGACTGCGCCCTTGCGTACCATGCGGACGCCGTTTTCGTCGATTTGGACTTCCCGTCCGCTAGGCCAGCGTTTTTTCAGGATGCGTTCGACCAGCGCGGTGATGCCGTACGCGATCAGAAAACTGCCCAGAATGGCGATCAGGTTGATGCCTTCGCTCGAAATGATCACATTGAGCGCGATGTAACCGGCGAGGGCGGCGAGGAGAAAGACTATGACCACGGCGACTCGCAGCCCGCTGTGTTCGGCGTCGACGGGAATCGTCCGGGGCAACGCTTGATTATTCACTGGCGAGAGTCTGTTCCGTTTTCTACTCTATCCTCGGAAATCGAGGCGATTATGCACAAATGTGTGGCAGCAGGCAAGGCTTCCGTGCTTAGCGCAGGCTGAGCGGCGCGACGCTATACACGACGTTGAGCGCCCGGCTGACAATCACCAGACTGCGATAATTCACCAAACTGACTTCGGGTGGCAGCATGAAACTCTGGTTGCCGACCGATCCTTTCAGCGGACCGAGGTCAATATCGGTCACACCGAGGTTGGGATCAATCGCTGCGTCGTCGGGCGGCTTGGTAGACAGGATGAGGTGCAGTTCCGGCCCGTTGACCACGCTGAAGTCTTCGAGATAGATGACCTTGCTCTGATCGGCCTGCTGGTACACGGTGAAACTGCCGCTGGCGCCGCGCACCTCATCGAGGCGATTGAACGCGCCTCCGGCGACGACGACCGGCCCGGTCATGCTCGGCAGCGCCTGATCGACTTCCGGCACGACAGTCGGCGGTTGTAAGGCCGCGTTGATCATCGCCAGCGCCGCTTCGGCGTTCTCACCCGCCAGACGACGATAGGTATTCTGCTGTTCAACAGGCAGCGCTTCGAAGGTCGGCTGAAGCTCTGGAGCCAGCCCTGACAGCACTTCGACTGTGCCGCTGTCATCCTGACCTGAAAGCAGGTGCTGCCATTGCGGAAACGTGAAGGTCGCGGCGACGAGCAGCGCGCCAATGGCGATCAGAAAAAAACGGATGCGATTATTCATGGGAAGGTGGGCGTGAGCCAGTGCGGCACAGGCGATGTAGGTCGGTCATGATGCCGCCAAGCGTACCACAAGCTGGTGGAGTATTCCAGCGATGAAGCAGACGTCAGGTTTATCTGGTGGGCATCATATATCCCTGACCCGGGGCCGTCACGATATAGGTCGGATTACGGGGGTTTTCTTCCAGTTTCTGGCGCAGGCGTGAGATATTGACGCGCAGAACCGAGTAATCACCTTCATACTGCTCGCCCCAGACGGCGCGCAGCAGTTCGTCGTGCGAGATGACCTGTCCCGGGTTACGCATCAGGGTGACCAGAATGCCGTATTCGATCGGCGTCAGGTGCAGGCGTTTGCCACGTATCGTCGCCTGACGGCGCGGCATGTCGAGCTCCAGATGGCGCACGACCAGTTTAGGCTCGGCAGTCGGCGTCCAGTCAACCCGGCGCAGCAATGCGCCGACCCGGGCGACCAGTTCTTCGGGAGAGAACGGCTTGGCGAGATAATCGTCCGCGCCGGCTTCCAGCGCGATGACCTTGTCGCGTTCCTGGCTGAACCCGCTGAGGATGATCATGGGGAGGAAGGAACTGGCGCGTACCTGTTTCAACACTTCCAGACCATTGATATCCGGCAGGTCGAGATCGAGCAGAACCAGATCAGGGTTCATGCTGGCGATATGTGTCAGCGCTAGCGAACCGCTATCCACCGCGCGGGCTTCGTACCCCGCGCTTTCAAGCACCGCGCAAACGACCTCTACCGTGTCGCTGTCGTCTTCAACAATCAGAATTTGCCGGTTCTGTTCCTGTAGCGTCACCATAGGCGTTCCCGAAACTGGCTAATCGCGAAGGCGCACCAACCTTTAAACAACCCGGACATAACTACATCATAATAAAAATTAGTAAAAATGCTATCATGCCCTCATGAGTTTAATGTGATTTACTATTCCGTACCACTGTTTTGGCAAAGACGCTGGAGAACTATAAATGGCACGAGCCGGACATTGTCCGGCTCGTATATACCAGTTGTGGGCACAGCAGGACTCGAACCTGCAACCCCAGTCTTGTAAGGACTGTGCTCCGCCAGTTGAGCTATGCGCCCGCTACTGAATCTCCCTCATTCTACAGGAGCGAGCGACGATTATCAATACTGGCGCGGCACGAGGCACGTCCTTGCCGCCGGTCTGGTTTCGGCGTTCGCGCTCACAATCGCGGCGGTGTGACGCCGGTCTGCCCCTGATACTTGCCTTTCCGGTCGGCGTAGGAAATTTCACATTCCTCGTCTGCCTCGAAGAAGATCACCTGCGCGATGCCTTCGTTGGCGTAAATCCGCGCTGGCAGGGGCGTCGTATTGCTGATTTCGAGCGTGACGTAGCCCTCCCATCCCGGCTCAAAGGGCGTCACATTCGTGATGATGCCACAGCGGGCATAGGTCGATTTTCCGACGCACAGCGTCAACACATTGCGCGGAATGCGGAAGTACTCCACACTGCGGGCGAGCGCGAATGAGTTCGGCGGCACGATGCAGACATCGCCCTTGAAGTCGATCATGGACTGCGGGCTGAAATTCTTTGGATCGACGACGGTGGAGTAGACGTTGGTGAAAATCTTGAATTCATCCGCCACGCGCATGTCATAGCCATACGATGAAACGCCATAGCTGATGACGCCTTCGCGCGTCTGCTTTTCCACGAACGGCTCGATCATCCTGTGTTCGAGCGCCATCCGGCGAATCCAATGATCGGGTTTCAAGCCCATGTGGGTTCCTCGCTTGGCTACATGGTTTCCGGAGCAGACATTCCCATCAAGTCCAGCACGCGCCTGAAAACGACCTTGGCGGCCCGATAAAAGCGCAGCCGCGCCTTGCCCGTTTCCAGCGGCACTTCGCCGTGTAGCGCGCGCACGTTGTCGTAAATTGGGTGAAACACGCGCGCCAGTTCCAGCGCGTAAAAGGCAATACGGTGTGGCTCAAGGCTGATTGCCGCCTGCTCAATCTCGGTGCCAAGCTGCAACGCTTTGCGAATGAACGTCAGCTCGGCGTCGCCCAGCAGGCTCAGGTCTGCGCCTTCGTCGCTGACGCCGCGCGCCTGAGCTTCGCGTAGAATGCCGGCGCAGCGCACATGCGCGTTCTGGATGTAATAGACCGGGTTTTCGTTCGACTGCTTGACCGCCAGATCGAGGTCGAAGTCGAGATGCGAGTTCGGGCTGCGGTTGAGCAGCATGTAGCGCACGACATCGGGGCTGGTCTGGTCGATCAGATCGTCGAGCGTGTCGTAGATGCCGCGCCGCGTGCTCATTCGCACTTCCTTGCCATCGCGCACCGTGCGGACCATCTGATTGATAATGACGTTGATCTTCGACGCGTCGTAGCCAAGTGCCGAGACGGCGTACTGCACAACCTTGTACTGCGCGCCGTGATCCGCGCCGAGGACATTCACCAGCAGGTCGAAGCCGCGCTCCAGCTTATTCACGTGGTAGGCGATGTCGGGCAGGGTATAGGTAGGCTCGCCGCTGCTCTTGACCAGCACGCGGTCTTTCTGGTCGCCAAGCAGGGTGCTCCGGAACCAGACGGCCTCGCCTTTTCCACCGGCGTCTTCGCGTTCTTCCGGGCTGGCATTTTCCGGCACGGCAGCCCGATAGATATAGCCGCGCTCGTCCAGCGCTTTCAATACGTCCCATACAGCGCCGTTGTCGTACAGGCTGTTCTCGTTGAAAAAGACGTCGTGATGGATGCGAATGCGGCTCAGGCTCGACCGGATCCATTCAAACATGCGCTTTTCAGCGTATTCCTTGAACGGCTGCCAGTCGGCTTCGGCCAGTGCATCGCCCTGTTCCCGCACCAGATCCTGCGCGAACTCGATCAGATAGTCGCCGCGGTAAAAAGTGTCATCATCTTCGCCCGGAATTTCGACCGGGCGGCCCAGCGCTTCCAGATAGCGAATACGTAAACTGTTGCCGAGGTTACGCATTTGCCGCCCGGCATTGTTGAAGTAGTACTCGCGCTCGACATCGTAGCCGGCGGCTTCCAGGATGCGCGCCATTGTGTCGCCGATGACGCCGCCACGGCTGCGGCCAATCGTGATCGGCCCGCTCGGATTGGCGCTGACAAATTCGACCTGCGCGCGCTTTCCTGTGCCCAAAGAGAGCTGGAACAGATTGTCGCCTTCGGCCAGAATCGCCTCTACCTGCTGGCGCAGCCAGTCCTCGTTCAGGCGAAAGTTGATGTAACCGGGATGCGCTACCTCGACCGCGCCGACGATCTCGGATTGCGGTATGTGGTTGGCGATCTGCGTGGCGATGTGAAACGGGTTCATGCGCGCCGGTTTGGCAAGCTGCAGGGCGACAGCTGTCGCGTAATCGCCCTGTTCTGGCCGGCGTGGCGTCTCGACCACAATCGCCGGGATTTCAAAAGCGGGCAGGTCGCCGGCGGCCTGCGCCGCCTGAATGGACTGTTCGACAAGCGAGCCAAGTTCGTGTGGAATCAGCTTCAAGGTCGGTTCCTGATGGTTGCAATCGGGGTTGAAAAGCTGGCCGGATTGTATTGTCGTTTCCTCGTGTTGGCAAGGCAAACAACAAAACCGCTCACAACATTTCCACTACGCCGTCGCGGCCAACCGGAGCCGTGAAGTGGCCGGTGGGGCAGCGCCAGACAGCGTCATTTTCGACCATTAGTTGCCCGCAGCGCGGGCAGGACAGCACTTCGGCCAGCGGGCGCGCGCCTGTGGGCTGCGACACGCCTTCCTTGCACGCCCAGACGCGGTCGTAATCGACCTGCCAGTATTCAATCTCGACATTCCGCAGCCCAAGCGCTTCGAGCCGGGCGACCAGTGTCTCGGCAGCGAACGTTTTGCCGGGCATCAGCCGGGTATTGATGCGGTTGGTGATGAGCAGCAGCCCTCCGGGGCGCAACACGCGGGCCAATTCGCCCAGCACACGCTCCGGCGCGGTCATGAATTCCAGCGCTTCGAGACACGTTACCACATCGAAACTGGCGTCGGGGAAAGGCAGTTGTTCGGCGGGCGACCACACCAGCGCCACGCGATGTTCCTGACCTTCGAGTTTGGCGGCGGCCTTGCTCAACATGCGACGGCTCATATCGACGCCGATGACGCGTCCCTGAAAAAGAGCGTGATCCAGCATGGCGAGCGGAAGGCGGCCTGTGCCTGTGGCCACGTCGAGCACGAGCGGCGAGCGGTGCGGGGCGATGCGCTCCATGATCGGCTGCGCGAGGAACATATAGTCATAATCCGGGCGAAAGCGCTTGATATCGTCATAGCGGTCGGCGTAGAGATCGTAAAGCCAAATGACCACACGACGGCCAAGATATACACCCTCGCTTTCGATCAGGAGCCACCAGCCGAGAGCGATGATCGCCGCTGCCGCCAGCCCCATGAGCAACCATCCGGCGAAATCGCTCAACGTAGTAGCCCTCGCTCACGTAGCCAAGGCGCGCAGCGCTCGACGCCAGTTCGCAGATCGGTTCGCGGTTCCCAGCCGAGTAACTGCCGGGCTTTCGCGTTGCGGAACACCAGCGATGGCCGCAGCATCATATCCAGAGCCAACGGGGCCGCTTTCAGGAGATGTTCGGCCGGGGCAAGCGCTGCCAGCGCCGTCACGAGCCGCCGCACTGGGGACACGGGAATTGCGAACCAGCGCTGATGTCCGGCTAATCGCTGGTACTCTCCGATAAAAGCGCGCCATGTGCTTGCCGGGTCGGGCGTGGCATTGAAGGCCTGGCCGTCGGCTGCGGGGTGCGTGGCCGCTATAACCAGCAAATCGATCACGTCATCAACGTAGATCGGATGCGTCGCGCCGCTGCCATCGCCGATGAATGGCGTCGGGCGCAGCCGGGCCAGCCGGAAAAGGCGCTCCGTCCACATGGAGGACTTCGGGCCGTAGATCATGCCGGGCCGGATGATGCTGTACGACAGGCCGCGCTCGCTCGCCACTGCCCGGAGTACGCGCTCGCCTTCAGCTTTGGTTTCGCTATAAGGGTCGTGCGTCACGGTTGCCAGCGGGGTGTCTTCCGTCACCACGCCCTCCTGTGCGTAGCCATAGGCGGCGATGCTGCTGACATGGACCAGCCGGTTGATCCCTGCGTCTGCAGCCGCGGTTGCAATATGGCGCGTCCCTTCGACGTTTACCGCCTGCTGTAACTGGCGGCTTCCGAAAGAAACGGCGACATGAAACACAATCTGGCAGTCGCGTACTGTTTCGGGCAGGCTATCCGGCGCGGTCACATCGCCGTAAACGATGTCGATGCCGGGTATGCCGCGCAGGACGGCCGCCCGTTCCGGCGTTCGCGCCAGCGCCCGCACGCGCGCGCCCGCGTTCGCCAGTCGCCGGCTCAGCGCCCCGCCGAGGAAGCCGGTCGCGCCGGTGACGAGGACGGTCATTCCTTCCAGACTCATCGCTGCCGACTCCGCCGTCCTGCGCTCATGGGTTCATCGCTTCATCCTGAAACTGCATGTGATACAGCCGGGCATACAACCCTCCCCGCGCCAGCAGTTCTTCATGGCTTCCAAGATCAACGATTGCGCCCTGATCGAGTACGGCAATGCGGTGTGCGACACGGATCGTGCTCAGGCGGTGGGCGATGATGACGGTCGTGCGGTTCTGCATCAGCCGCGCCAGGGCGTCCTGAACCAGTTGCTCGCTTTCGCTGTCGAGGCTCGACGTGGCTTCGTCCAGCAGCAGAATGCGCGGATCCTTGAGGATGGCACGGGCGATGGCGATGCGCTGTCGCTGGCCGCCGCTCAAGCGGACGCCGCGTTCGCCGACGACGGTTTCATATTTCTGGGGCAGGGCTTCGATGAACTCATGGGCGTTGGCCGCTCGCGCTGCCTCGATCACTTCTTCGGTTGTCGCATCCAGCCGCCCGTAGCGAATGTTCTCCATGACCGTGCCGCCGAACAGTAGAGTTTCCTGCGGTACGATGCCGATATGGCGACGCAGGCTTTCCTGCGTGACGTCACGCACGTCAATGCCGTCGATGCAGACACGGCCGCTCGTGGGGTCGTAAAAGCGCGGAATCAGGTTGAAGAGGGTACTTTTGCCCGCGCCGCTTGGGCCGACCAGCGCCAGAATTTCGCCCGGCGCAATGTCGAGGTTGATGTCGTGCAGCACTTCGACGCCTGCTTCGTAGCTGAAGCCAACGTGGTCGAAGGTAATACGCCCTTCAACACGGTCGAGCACGCGTGCATCCGGCTTGTCGTCCACGGTTCGCGTCTGGTCGAGCAACTCAAAGACACGGCGCGTTGCGCCCAGCGCTTCCTGTAGCTGCGTATACAGCCCGACAATGGAACCGATGCTGGTGGCGACTGTCAGCCCGTAGATCAGAAAGGCGATCAGTTCGCCGCCGGTCAGGCGGCCCGCCAGCACTTCGCGCCCGCCATACCACAGGATGAGCGCCAGCGAACCAAAGCCGAGAAACGCGACCAGCGGGCCAAAAACGGCGCGGATGCGGAGCACGCGCAGGGAGGCCCGAAATGCGCGGGTTACGGCGTCGGTATAGCGCTCATTCTCATAAGCCTCGCGCACGAAGCTCTTGACGACGCGGATGTTCTGAAATACTTCGTCGGCCACGACTGTCGCGCTTGCCAATTCGTCCTGCACCTTCGTGCTGCTGCGCCGCAGCAGCAGGCCAAATACCGCGCCCACGCCGATCACGACGGGCGTCAGCGCGAGGATGAACAGGGTCAGCCGCCAGTTCAGCGCGAGCATGATGACGATGGAGCCCAGCGCGATGAGCGCCTGTTGCAAAAACGCGCCGACATTGCTTGTCAGCGTGTGGCGCATCACCGTCACGTCGCTTGCCAGCCGGGACACCAGTTCGCCGACGCGGCGGCGCTCGTAAAATGCCAGCGACAGCGTTTGCAGATGGCGATAAAGCTGAAGCCGCAGATCAAAGGTAATGCGCTCGCCGATGTAGTTCAGATTGTAGGTTTCGATCAGCGACGTGAGCGAACGCAGCAGGAACACGCCTAGCAGCGCCAGCGTGATCTGGTCGAGCAGTTGGCTGTTGCCCTCTAACAGCACCGAATCGACCACGTTGCGAATGACCGCCGGAAAGACGAGGCTGAGCAGCGACGACAGTATCAACGCGACGACGGCGATGGCCATGCGCCCGCGATAGGGCAGGAGATAGGCGACGAGCCGCTGCCACCGGATCGGCACATCAGGAATATCGGCATCGTGCCGTTCTCGCAAAGCGCGCGAGCCGCGCCCAACACGGAACATGGAGGATCTCTTTCAACGGTAGAACAATCCGGCGCTATTATGCCGCGCCGGATGGATCGCCTCTAGTCTCCGAACAGGTCCGCCGGCGTTGCATCCGGCGTCGCGCTCGTGGAAACCGGCGGGCTGTAGTTCGGGTCGATCACGGCCTGCCACTCTGCATCTGCCGGCAATACGACGCTGTGGCCGGAGGGAAACTCGATTGCCGTTCCCTCGTTCGACCGGCGCACGACGACGCCCCGGTGGCGCACCGTCACCGGCGTTTCCCAGACGAACGGGCCGCCGGTCCAGACCTTGCCCGGCGAAATGACGCGCACGCCGAGCACCCGAAGCAGCAGGTGAAGCGGCGCGATTCCGGCGAGATGGCCGCCTTCGCCCAGCCCGATGGGGGCGTCGCTATGATAAAACTCCGAAAATTCTCGCTCTCGTGCCAGCACGGCGACCTGAGTTTTCAAGAGCCGCCGCAGAATTTCAGCCGCCAGTTCGTACTGGCCGAGTTCGATCAACCCTTCTCCAACCAGCGTCAGCCAGAAGGGCCAGACGCCGCCGCTGCCGTTCGCGTTGGATGGGTCGAAGCGCGGGTCCTGCGCCGAGCACATGGTGACGCCGTTGGGGCGCAGAAAGTGATTCGGGTCGGAGAGAAGGGTTGTGAGCGTTTCGGCGCGTTCCTGCGGTAGCCCCGGAGTCCATAATGGCAGCAGCGCGTTGATGTCGAGCCGTGATGTGTCGAGCGCCGCGATGTGCAGACGGTAAACGTTAACCAGCCCCTCGCACCAGACGCGATTGACCTCTGAAAAGACGGTTCGGGTTGTGTAGACGCCGCGGGTATGGGTCCAGATGAATTGTTCGAGATCGACGGTTTCCCGGACGGGTTGGCCTTCGGCGTCGCTGCCCTCGATATGGACGGTCGCCTGAGGCACGTGCTCGTGGCCACCACTGACGCGCACGATCAGGCGGCGCGGCGGGTTCAGCGCCAGCGCCGGAAACTGCTCTTCAGCTCCGCCCGCGTCGTCGATCACCGTTAGGCCGGGAGCGCGCAGGTGGCTGTCCCGGTCGCGGTAGCCATAGCGCCCTTCATCCCACAGGCTTTCCAGCGTCTGTGCCAGCCGGTCAACGTGTTCCGCCATAGCGCGTTCGCGCTCGCTGTCGCGCAGATAGTAGGCGATTTCGCGCAGGCTGGCTGCTTCCGAAAGCAGGTATGCGACCATATCCGGCCCTTCGACCGTGCGAATGTCGGCGTGCTGCCCCCATGGCTGGGCGACGGCGAAGGTCGGAAAATACGGGTAGCCGGTCTGCGTTTCGGCCTGCCATTCCGGCAGGCCATCCCCGTCGGCGTCGAGGTCTGCGGCCAGCCAGCGTTCAAAAAATCGCTGGAGGCCTGGCAGCACGGCTTTCAGAAAACCGTCGTCTTCCGTGTACTGGAAGATGCCCCACGCCAGCCGCGCCAGAACCGGCAGGCATAATAATCCCTGCCGCTGCCCGCCCAGACCGGGACGCCAGTCGATCCAGCCGTCCGGCTGCTGCACCGCGAGGTAATTGCGAACGATTCCCTGCGCCAGCGCCGGGTCGATAGCGGCGGCTCCCAGAGCTGCCAGATAGGCATGAGTTGGATTTTGCCCGCTCCACGAACGAAGGTGGTCGCTGCCATCACCACGCCGGCTGTAACCACGGTCGGGCGCGCGCGTTGAGACAAACGAGGGGAAGGGCAGGCTGCCGGTTGGCCGCATGAAGGCCTGCGCCAGTTGCCGGTAGGAAAACGCGATGGTGGCGTCGAGATCCGTATCGCCGGTTTCGATATCGGGAATTGAGCTGGCAGCTTCGGCAATTCGAGCCAGAGCTTCGGTCCAGTTATGGTTCATCCAGTCGAGCGCCAGCGTGAACGAGCTCTCCCGGCTGTAGGCTGCTGCCTGGACGAAGCGCAGGCGGATACGTCCGTTGGCCGGAACGGTGAAGGTCCGTGCCAGCACCGGGCGTTCAGGGGCCTGAGCTTCCGGTTTTGCGCCTTCCAGCAGGACCACTGGATGCAGGTCGCCGATGCTTCCGAGATATAGCCCGGCATTTCCTCTCGGCAGGTTAACCACGTGCACGCGCTGTTCCCGATTGCCGGTGATGACCTGACCAACCAGTTCCAGCCGTAGGCTGACGGCCTCAGCGCTCGTGTTGGCGACGGTCAGGCGCGCCCCGACAGCGTGCGATTCCATCGCCCAGAATTCGGCGCGCAGGGCCAGGTGCGGCGTGATGCGCGCTTCGGTTTGCAGATAGCCAGGGGCAAAAGCAGTTACGACGGGCGGCGTCGCAAAACCCTGCGCCTGATAGACGCTGGTCTGGTTGATAACCCACAACGGAACGAGGCTAACGAGGTTCGCGCGCCCGCCATAGCGCGTTTGCAGGGCCAGCGCCGGAGCGTCCTGCGCGCCGATACGCAGCCGCCATACCTGATCATCGACGTAATCGGTCTTCGCCAGCCGGGCGTCGGCGGCCAGATCGGTCAGCATGGGCCGGGTCGCGTCGAGTTGCCAGCGGCGAAGCTTTTTCATCGCATGCTCCTGTTCGCAGGGGCCGTTGTGGCGTCATTCTCCGCGCCCAAGCTGCCACGTTCTGTCCGCCTCGTTGAACCGAAATGCTTCTTCATACAGGCTGAACAAAATGTGATAGCCGGGGCCCATCACGTACTCGCCGTTTTCATTGATCGTGCCACCCGGATGATACTCATAGCGGCTGATATAGCCGAACTCATCCGGCGTGATCGCCCAGCCGAGGGCTTCCCTGACTTCCGGATTTTCCCGCCACAGTTTACCGAAACCGCGCTCTGGCTGGTAAAGGTTATCGGCGGGCGGCGTCAGTTCGGGGTCGCACTCCGGCTGGCCTTTCTCTAAGGGATCATTATTAATCGTCCAGATGGCGCGGCCCTCTTCCGTAATCTCCATGACCCAGATTTGACGCTTGGGCTGCACCCAGAACATGCGGCCACGTTCGAACGGCTGTTCCGCCACCTGAATCTGGCCAATAGTGGCAGTTGGGAATGGATCAGGGGTTGGACTGGCGGCTGGCGTGGGCGGGTCGGGTGTTACGGTTGGGGCGGCAGTTTCGGTTATTACAATATCGGTCGCGGTAGCGTTGTTATTATCGTCCGGTGTCTCGGTAGCAACAATTACCATGAATGTCGGTGGCGCTTCCTGACATGCTGCAAGGGACAAGAGCAGGCAGGCAAGAACAACCAGCGACGAAGAACGCATTCCAAGCTCCGAATCAGGTGGATACAACAAATCATGAGCGGCGCGATGTCCTCTGGAAAGCCGCTAAACAGCGCGATTGTAGCAGACGGACCCGGAAAGGCAAGCGTGCCCAATCCGCTCACGCTACGCAAACTTTAAGCCCGCGAAAAGCAGCGTGTGTGATACAATTTAGTCAGTTGTGCGAACGACGCCCCTAAACTGGAGTGCGGGCTATGTCACGACTGAGCTTTCTGATCTGTTTTGGGCTGGGCCTGGCCTTCGGTCTGTGGGTGCGTGTACGCTGGTTACAGCCCGCGTTGCTGGATGCTTCTGGCGAAACCGGCGCGGGTGATGACGATGACCTGATGGCCGTGGTCGGCATCGGCCCGGCGTTCGCGCAGGTTCTGCAGGATGCCGGTATCCGGACTCTGGAACAACTGGCCCGTCAGGACGCCGATAAACTGGCGGCTCAGCTTGGCCATCGCGTTCCGGCGGAACGGATTAAACGCGAGCGCTGGATTGAGCAGGCGCGGGAACTCAGCCGGACGCAGCGATAAGACGACCTATGAATGGACCAAGGCCGAAGGCCATTAACCTGTACAAGAACGAGGGGTATCTTGAGATCGCCTGGAACGATGGTCAGGTGTGCCGGTACCCGTTGCCCGAACTCCGTGAAGCCTGTCCGTGCGTTGAATGCCGGGGCGGTCATGAATATATGGGCCGCGAGCACGACCCGGACAGCATTCTCTCGTTGAAGCCTCGTCGTTCGTATGCCATCACCGGCCTCGAAATGGTCGGGAACTATGCATTGCAGCCGACATGGGACGATGGCCATAGCACCGGGATTTATGCCTGGGAATATCTACGTCGCTTGTGTCCTGCGATGGAGGAGTAACCGTTTGAACGAGTCGCCTGCCTCTGGCGTCTATACTTTTGCCGAAATGAACTATCTTCGTCTGGAGGCGATGGATCTGTTCGAGCGCTGCCTGACCGAAGGGCAAACCCTGCCGCTGGAGGTGTTTGTCCAGCAACAGATCGCGCAGGACCCGCCGCGCGTGGAATTGCTGCGTGAAGTGGCTGAAGACCTGCACCAGCGTCTGCTGGCGTTGCGCGAGCATCATTTCGACGTTCGCGACCGTGTCCTGCGCCTGATACGCGATGAGTTCAAGCTCGATCTCAGCCCGTTAATTCCCCTGCGCGCTCTCGAAAACTTCCATCTGTTCGATGCAGACGAGGCTGTGCGTTTCCTCGGCCAGCAGCTTGCGCTTTCCCCACAGGAGGAGGCCACGCTGCGCGCCACGCTGAAAGCGTCGCTTGACGATGCGGCGCAACTACACCGCGACGTCATGATGACGGAAAAGCTCTACGAATACGTTATGGACTGGGTCATGGGCCTGAACGCGACAGTGACCCGCCGCTTCTGGGCCGAATCGGCGCTGCGGGCGTCCGGTGAGTGCATACATTAAGACCTCGGCTTAGCCCGCTTTTCCATTGAGCTTTGCAAAGCGCGCCCACCAACGGCGCGCTTTATGCATTTCGCCTAATTGCACGCCTTGTGAGAAATTTTTATCAGGATATAATGCAGTCAGCACGGCTTGTCATGTAGTTTGTTATGCTTTGCGCGAACTCTGCTTCCAGTGAAAGGACTGCTGTATGAAACACAAACTTGCTGGCCTTGTGCTCGTGAGCCTGCTGATGATGGCCGGCCTTGGCGTTGTGAGCGCGCAGGACGCGCCCACGCTGACCATCTGGGCCGACGAAATCACCGCTCCGACGTTGCAGAGCCTTGGCGAAGAGTTTGCAGACGAATACGGTGTTGACCTCGTAGTCCAGCAAATTCCGTTCAATGACATTCGCGGCCAGTTTGTTCAGACCGCGCCCACGGGCGAGGGGCCGGATATTCTGGTCGGCGCGCACGACTGGCTGGGCGAGTTGGTTGTGAACGGCTTGCTGACGCCGGTCGATGTCAGCGATATTGCTGACGAGATGAACCCGAACGCGATTGACGCCTTTACCTATAGCGGCGAAGTTTATGGCCTGCCATACGCGGTCGACAACGTCGCTTTCTTCCGCAATGTCGATCTGGTTCCGGAAGCGCCCGCAACGTGGGATGAGGTTCGTGAAATCAGCGAGCAACTGGCCGAGGATGGCATCTACGGCTATGTCATCCAGCACCGCGACCCGTGGCACTCGTACTCGGTGGTGTCGGCGTTTGGCGGTTACGTCTTCGGCTTCGAGGAAGGCGAAGGCTACAACCCGTGCGACGTCGGATTGGATTCGCAGGGCACGATTGACGCCTACACTTTCCTCGGCAATCTGGCTGCTGATGGCCTGATGCCGCTCAATTTGCAGCAGGAGTCGATGTGGTCGCTCTTCACCGAGGGTGAAGCCGCGATGATGCTGACCGGCTCCTGGGCGCTGGAAACCCTGCGCGCGTCGGACGTCAACTTTGAAATTTCGGCCCCGCCTGAAGGCCCCGGCGGCCCGGCGCGTCCGTTCCTGAGCGCGCGCGGTTTCATGATCAGCTCGTTTGCCAACGACCCGCTTCTGGCGCAGACCTTCCTGATGGACTTTGTCGCCAATGACGACGTCATGCAGGCGCTGTTCGATGCCGAGCACCGTCCGCCCGCGTGGAACAACGTCGAGATCGATGATGAAGCGGTTGCCGCGTTCACCGAAGCTGCTGCGACGGGTGCGCCTCAGCCGAGCATCCCCGAGATGGGCGTGGTCTGGGACTCGTGGTCGAACCAGATGGAACTGTGCCTGACTGATCCGGCAAGCTGCCAGGCCGAGTCCGAACTGGCCGCCAGCCAGGTGCGCCAGGCTATCGGCGACATCTGCCCGGCGGTTGAGGGCGAGGACGTGACGGCGGAGGCCGATTCCTAAGCCTTACGCGTTTTCAACACACCTGAAGCGTGCGGGCGTTCGTCACCGTGCGCTTCAGGTGTGCTTTTCTTCTGCATCGCAGCAACACTGGTGGGAAATGTCTCAATGACCCAGAGCCCCACGCCCCCTGAGCGCGAGAACCGGCGCGGGCTATTTTCCGGTTCTGTACCGATGACCCTTTTGCGCCTCGGCGCGCTGGCGTTAATCGACGCTTTTGCTATCTGGCTGATTGCCAACCTTTTCAATGATGGCTTTCACCCGCTGGCGATTACGCTGGCCATCATCACACTGGCGATCAACATCATTTTTCTGAACGAGCGGCTTTATCCGTTCCAGTGGCTTTCCCCCGGTCTGGCGCTGCTGGTCCTGATGGTCGTGTTTCCGGTGCTCATTACGATTTACTATGCGTTTACCAACTATCGCACCGGCAACCTGCTGACCAAGCCACAGGCCATTACCCAGATTTTGCGGCGGCCGGAAAACCGCGTGCTGGCCGAAGGGTCGCAGACCTACGGTTACACGGCTTACCGCAACGAGGCGGGCGAGTTTCTGCTGTTGCTGGAAGGACGTGAAACCGGCGAGTTGCTGGTCGCGCCGCAGAACGAGACCGAACACCCGTTAACTCCGGAACTGGCCGGTCTGGCTGGCGTCACCTTCAGCGATGATGGCGAGACGGTCGAGGCGATTGAAGGTTACGAGCTTGTGCCGGCGGATGAAATTGCCGCTGCCTTTGAGGGGGTGGAAACGCTGGAATATGGCCCGCCCATCGGCACAGTGCTGGTCGGCCCGGTTGATCCGGAGGCCGAGGATGGCGAAGGCTATGCATACGATCCGGCGGCCAACCTGTTCGTCGATTTCACCGGACGCCGCCCCGCCTTTTACACGGCTCAGGTTTTTCGTTCTGGCGAGGGATTCGCGCTGTGGCTGACCGAAGATGGCGGGAATGACACGATCCTGCTGCGCCCGGATGGCCCGGCGGTCGTCAACGGCATACCGCAGTCGATCTACGATTACGTGATCATGAGCGCGCGTGAGCGCACGGCGTCGTCGAGCGCGCTGGTGGAAGCCGCATTTGGTAACCCGGAAGACCCGATCCAGATTGACCCGTTCTCCGCCAATCGCGCGGCCCGCTTCCAGTCGGTGCTGCGCTACGAGCCGGAAACCGATTCGCTGGTCAACCAGTTTACGGGCGTCATCTATCGACCGGTGCAGGGTACGTTTCGGCTGGTTCCGGAAAGCGTGCCGCCCGATCTGGAAACGCCGCCTCCAGAGGAACTTCGTCCCGGCTACTACGTCACGGTCGGGCTGGAAAACTTCACCCGGTTGTTCCGGGATCAGAGTATCTGGGGGCCGTTCTTCACCGTTTTCCTGTGGACGATTTTCCACGCGGCGGCAGTGGTTTTCATCACCTTCGCTCTGGGGATGGGCATGGCGCTGCTCATCAACGACGAAATCGTGCCGATGCGGAAGTTTTTCCGCTCGATACTGCTGATCCCGTACGCAATCCCCGCTTTCATCAGCGTGGTCGTCTGGCGTGGCATTCTGGACCCGAATCTGGGCGTGATCAATAACGTGCTTGGCGGGCTGCTGGGCATTGCGCCGAACTGGTATGGCGATGCAATGGCGGCGCGCGCGGCGATCCTGCTGATCCAGCTCTGGCTCGGTTTTCCGTACATGATGCTGATTATTACCGGCGCGCTGCAAAGCATTCCGGCAGACATCTACGAGGCGGCCACCGTCGACGGTGCGAACGCCTTCCAGCGCTTTCGCTCCATTACGCTGCCACTGGTGCTCGTAACAGTTGGGCCGCTGTTGATCGCCTCGTTTGCCTTTAACTTCAACAACTTCACCGTCATCCAGTTGTTCAATCGCGGCGGGCCAGCCATCCCCGGCAGCAGCGTGCCGACCGGCTACACCGACATTTTGATCACCTACACCTACCGTCAGGCGTTTGGCACGGCAGGCGGCACGGATTATGCATTCGCGTCCACGATCAGCATCCTGATCTTTCTGATCGTTGCCGCCATCACGATCTTCAACTTCCGTTTCACCAGAGGGTGGGAAGAGATTTCGGAAAATGTCTAGCATCGTAGCGACCAGAAGAACCAGAGCAGACGAGGGCGAAGACCGCGGGACGCTGCTGCGCCGGCGCTATCCGGGCCGGCTTGCGGTCAGGCTCGTGCTGCTTGCCATCGCGATTATCTACGCGCTCTTCCCGGTAGTCTGGATCATATCCGTGTCGATCAATCCGGCCAATACCAATGTCGTGCGCCAGCTTGTGCCGCCGAACGCGACGCTGCAATGGTATGAAATGCTGTTGAACAGCACCCAGTATCCATTCCTGACGTGGCTGTTCAACTCCGTCAAGCTGTCCGTCATCACTATGGTGCTATCGCTGGCTGTCGCCACGTTTGGGGCATTCGCGCTGTCCCGTTTTCGCTTTACCGGCCGCCGGCTGACGCTGCTGACCGTCTTTCTGGTGCAGGTGTTTCCCAGCTCGCTGCTGGTGATCGGCATTTTCAACATTCTGCTGCAACTGGGCATCTATGTGGACCCGGTCGCCATAAACACGCATGGCGGGGCGATCCTCGCTTATCTCGGCGGCGCGCTCGGCATCAACACATGGCTGCTCAAAGGGTTTTTCGACACCATCCCGCGCGAGTTGGACGAGGCAGCGCAAATCGACGGCGCGACGCACTGGATCTATTTCTGGCGCATTCTGCTGCCGCTGGTGCGCCCGATTCTGGCGGTTGTCGCCATCCTGATCTTTATCTCGACTTATAATGACTACGTAATCGCTTTGACGCTGCTGCGATCGACCAGCCAGCAGACGCTATCGGTCGGCCTCAACCTGTTCATCAGCGATACCGGGACTGAATGGGGGGTATTTGCGGCGGGCGCGCTAATGGGCGCGCTGCCGATCGTCGTCCTCTACCTGCTCATGCAGGATTACATCGTCGGTGGCCTGACCAGTGGCTGGCTCTTTTACACATCTTACGCTTCCGGCGAAGAGGAGAGGGGGGTAGTTTGTGGTGGGGGGCGGCTTTAAGAAAAAAAAATAGTAGGTACATATGAGAGGAAGGAGCAGCATGAAGCAAA
>QGUR01000222.1 GCA_003242205.1 Chloroflexota bacterium
GCCATGAATCACGCGTTCGACCGCGCCGGGTGCCGGCGGGCAGAGGATATCGATGCGCGTCCAGTAGGCCGAAAAGCGGCGCAGCATCTGGTAGAATGCGCCCTCGCGCCCCTGCGCTACGGACGCATCTCCGCTGAGCATAAGCAGATTCAAGGTCGGTTGCCGTCCAATCGTGCTTCACCGCACTGATCGTCAGGGTAGCAAAAAGGTATCCCGTCCGCTAGACTTTGCCGCCATGAGTGGCCTGTTCATCCTCTCGCTGGATACGGAAATCGCCTGGGGCACCTACGGCGCGCGCAAGCTCTCGCGGACCAGCCACTGTTTCAATGTCTATCGCGACCTGTTTCCGCGCCTGATCGCGTTGCTCGACCAGTACGAAGTTCCGGCAACGTTTGCCGTCGTTGGCCACCTGTTTCTCGAGTCCTGTAACGGTCACGATGAAATTCCCCAGCCGCACTATCGCTGGATGCCCGCGCCCGATTCTTACCGTGACCCTCGCTCCGACGTCACCCGCGCGCCCTGGTATTACGGCCCGGACATTATCGCTCGCATTCGAGCGGCGCGCATGCCTCACGAAATCGGAACCCACACCTTTACGCATGTGATCGCCGCCGATCCGGCAGTCACCTCCGAGATGTGGGATGCCCAGCTTCAAATGTGCGCCCGGATTCACGCGCGTTGCGGCCTGCCCATGCGTTCGCTGGTCTATCCTCAGGATAAGGTCGCCTACGTCGACCGTCTGCCGGACTATGGCATCGTCGCTTTTCGCGGCGTCGAACGACGCTGGTATCGCTCGTTGCCGCGCCGTTTGCAGAAAGCCTTTCATGTGCTGGACCGAGCGCTTGGCTGGACTCCCGCGACCTATAACCCGTCTGATCTGCGAGTGGGGGAAAGGCTGGTCGACCTGCCGGCGTCGCAGTTTCTAATGGCCTATGACGGTTTCCGGCGCTATATCCCGACTTCGGCGCGGGTGCGCCAGGCGCGCAAAGGGTTGGAGCGGGCGGCCCGGCGCGGCGAAATCTTCCATCTGTGGTTCCATCCTTTTAATCTGGGAACCAGCGAGAAGATGTTTGACGCGCTGGAGCAGATATTGCGGCGAGTTGCCGAAATGCGCGCCGAGGGGCGGATTGAAGTGATGACGATGGGGCAGGCGGCCGACTGGATACTCGCTGGCGGCCCCGAACGCGACCGCGCCAGCGCTCAGACGAAACGGCAACCGGCATGACCTGCAAAATCGTCGTGCTGGCGAGTCGCTCCGAGACTTCCTATCTGCTCATCAATGCGCTGGCGGCGCGTTTCGATATCGCGCAGGTGGTCTTTGAAGCCTCGCATTTCCGAAAAATGCTGCGCTACAGGCTGCGAACGCTCGGCCCGTGGGTCGTCGCCGGGCAGCTCCTGTTTCTTCTCTGGGACCGGCTTGTCATCCGGCCCCGCTCGCGTCCGCGTATCTCCCGTCTGTTAGCAGGGCATGACACGAGCGCGCCGGACGGCCGCCTGCCCGTGCTGGATGTTCGCTCCATCAACAGCCCGGAGGTCTGGAAACTGTTGGAACAGATCAGACCGGATGTTGTGGTCGTGAGTGGGACGGGCATTATCGGCAGGCGTGCGCTGGGCCTCGCGCCGTGGTTCATCAACATTCACTGTGGCATCACGCCGCGCTATCGCGGCGTCCATGGCGCGTTCTGGGCCATCGTTGAAGGCCGTCCAGATCTGGCGGGTGTCACCATTCATCAGGTTGACGCGGGCGTCGATACCGGGGCCATTCTCGCACAGGCTCCCATCGATATTGACCCTCAGTTCGATACCTATCGCACGCTGCCCGTGAAGCAGTATCTCGCCGGGCTTGACCCGATGATCGAGACGGTGGAAGCAGCCTGCGCCGGTCGCGCAACGCCGATCACCCGTCCCGATCTCGAAAGCCGTCAGTGGTTTTCGCCCACGCCCGGCGATTACCTGCGGTTTCGCCGGGCCATGCGACAGCTACGGAAACGCTGAGGGGCAGAGCTAGCCGCTCAATACATCTCCTCATCGCCAGATCCGTAATCATAGGCGTCGTCTTCGCGCCGTTTGCGCTCACCGCGCGGCGGGCGAGGAGGCTCTGGCGGACGTGGAGGACGGGGCGGCCTTGGGCCACCGCGCCCGCCGATACCGCGCATGGCGTTGGCCACCGCGCTTTCGACGAAATCCATGATCTTCTCGGCCTGCCCGCCGACGACGTCGCCCATGTTCAGGTGGACGTTCGGCGCGGTCTGCACCGAATAATGCTGTCTGCCCGGATGAGCGGCCAGACTCACGCCGGTCTGCGCCTCCAGATAGGCCAGCAGTTGGCCGGAGATGAGCATCACCTGCGAGAACTTTTCCCTGTCATCGCCGGCATAGGCGTCGAGCGATAGCGCCTCGATATAGGGGTCCTGTGTGATCTCCAGCACCTGATCGCGCAGCGCCGTCAGGCTACGCACCGCCAGATCACCGGCCCCTGAATACAATTCGAGGTGCAGGCTTTTCTCGACATCTTCCCGCAGCGCCCGCAGCGGAGCAATCAGCCGGATCAGGGCGCGCAGGTCGTTGACATCCAATTCACGCATTCTGCTTGTTCCTCTCTATGAACTCACGGTGTTTCGCTTATGGCAACCACTCACCAACGGAGTCACCCGTTTCGAGCGCGTAGGGCCACTGTGCTTTGCGGGCGCGTTCCACGGATTGCCGCAGCCGCGTGCCGCCCGAAATCATCAGATCGCTAAGCAGGACGAGCAGCCGTTGCTGCAATCCCGGTGTATCCTGTTTCGCCTGACGTATCAACCGCTGGATGGTTGCCTGGCGCATCAGTTCGCGCCGCCGGCGCAAGTGCCGGTCGAATTCGTACTCAGGATTCCACATCATTGGTGACCTCCTCGCCCCCGCCGGCTCCGAGCGCCGCGCGGGTGTCTGGATGCAGACGCCTGACCAGATTGCGCTTGGCATGGTGCAGGCGGGATTTGACCGTTCCAATACTGACGCCCGTCGCTTCGGCGATTTCCGCATAGGACAGGTCCGCGACGGTGTACAGCAGTAGTGCCTGTCGCTGCGGTTCCGGCAGTTGGTCGATGGCTTCCTGCACCTGCGTATACAGGAGCAGCCAGTGCGTGGCTTCTTCCGGCTGGCGGTCTTCATTCGCCACCAGCGTCGAAACCTCGCTTTCTACCCGTTCGTCGTCAACCGATATCGTCTCGTAGCGTCCCTGCGCGCGCAGTTCGTCGTAACACTGGTTACGCAGGACGCGAAAGAGGAAAGGGCGCAGTTTCTCACCCTCGTCGAGCCGGTCGAGGTTCATATAGAGCGCGAAAAACGCATTCTGGATGATGTCGTCCTCGACATCGCTTGGGCCAATGAGCCGCCGCACGAAGCGCCGCGCCGGGCCTTCCAGCATTTCCTGAAGCCGGGTAAAGGCATCGCGATGGCCGTCTCTGGCGAGCCGCAGCAGCCCGTGCTCGGTCAGTTGGGTCAACGAACTTCTCCTCTCTATACAGAGATTCGGAGAACGCGGCAGTTTGTTCAATGCAATTTACGAAGCGGTCAAAGGTTCGTTGCAACGCGGGGGGCAAGTCAGACGTCATGGCGGGCATCGTGCCAGATGTAACGCTTCCTCTGTGGCGCTGCTGATCCGGCCTACAATAGAAGTAACGAATAACTGTCAGGAGAGCGCATTATGGCTGGCTCCACGCACCTCGATTTGGACGAACTGTGGGATTTTGACCAGCCACAGGCGACGGAACAAAAATTCCGCGACTTGCTGCCCGAAGTCCGGGACAGCGGCGACGTGACAACTACCTGCGAACTGCTGACGCAAATCGCGCGGGCGCAGGGATTGCAGGGCCATTTTGAGGCGGCGCATAACACGCTGCACGAGGCCGAAGCGTTGCTGCCGCAAAGCGCGCCTTTGGCTCATGCGCGTTATCTGCTGGAGCGCGGGCGTGTCTTCAATACATCGGGCGACCGGCGCAGCGCGCGCAGGCTGTTTCTGGAAGCATGGGAATTTTCAAGAGAGCATGGGCTGGATGTTTTCGCGGTCGACGCCGCGCATATGCTGGGCATCATCGAACCGCCGGACGAGCAGGAGCGCTGGAATCTCGAAGCCATACGTATCGCCGAGGCGTCCGGGGATCATCGAGTGCGCCGGTGGTTGTGCTCGCTTTACTACAATCTCGGCTGGACGTATCACGACGCCGGTCGCTACGATGAGGCGCTTGAACTCTTCCGGCGCGCGCTGGCATGTCATCAGGAAGTGGGCCAGATCCGGCGGGCGCGGATTGCTCGCTGGGCCGTCGGGCGCGCGCTGCGCTCGCTGGAACGCTACGACGAGGCACTCGCCGTTCAAGAGGCGCTGCTGGTCGAACTCGACGCCATTAACGTGACCGACGGTTACGTCTACGAGGAAATTGGGGAATGCCTGCTGGCGCTTGGTCGCCCGGATGAGGCCCGGCCATTCTTCAAGCGCGCCTATGACGCGTTATCGAACGTCGAATGGCTGGTCCAGCAGACACCCGAACGGCTGGCGCGGCTCCATGCGCTTGGTGTCGACGAGGATTGAGCGATGCCAGAGCGCTACGGTCTTGACTGTTAACAAGCTATCTTGCTGCCCGGCGCTCAACGTAGAAAGCGCCGCAGCGCAGCATCGGTCGCTTCGACCATATGCTCGAACCGGAAGCGCTCCATGCCCACCTGACTGTTAGCGGCGAGGGCCGCCTGTCTGCCGGGGGCGAGCGCTTCTCGCAACACCTGTGCCAGCGCGCCGGGATCGGGGTAGGGCGCGAGCAGGCCGTTCACGCCATGCCGCACCACTTCCGGATTGCCGCCCTTGTCGCTGGCGATGACCGGCGTTCCGGCCTGCAGGCTTTCCAGCAGCGTGTGCGATAGCCCTTCGTAACCGGAATAGAGCACGGTGTAATCGGCGGCGCGCATCAACAGCGCCAGCGTTTCCCGGTCCAGCCGTCCGGTGAAGCGAACGCGCTGCTTTAGGCCGTATGTCTCGGCCAGCGCGACCAGCCGCTCGCGGTCCGGGCCGTCTCCGGCCACGATGAGGATCGCCTCCGGCGTCTCGCGTAGGGCCGTCAGGATGTGATCGACGCCCTTCCACGGCATCAGACGCGCGGCGGTCAGGAAAACGGGTTCATCGCCCAGCCCGAAGCGGGCGCGCGCTTCCGCGCGGGATACATCCGGCGGCTTGCTGGCGGGCGAAAGCGCGTTATAGATGACCTGTATACGTTCGGGCGGCACGCCCCAGCCCACGACCATTTGTCGCAGGTACTCGCTCGGCACGATGATGCCCTGCATGGCGCGCGCTTCACGGCTGCGCGCGGCCTTCGCCGCTTCAACCTTTGCGCCGTAACGACGGCTTTGAAAGCGGTCGATGTCTTCACCGGCGGCGATCCATCCCCGGCGCACCGACCGCTCCCATGCCTGATCGCCGACGATCTTGAGCACCCGTGGGGCGCTCCCGCCGACCAGCGGCAGGCCGAGCGTGTGCACATAGACCAGATCGGCCCAGCGCAGCAGCGGCGCGGCGGCGAGGCCATACGCCGCGAGGCGCAGAGGCAGCAAACGCCGGGGAATACGCTTCAGCGGATACGGATAGGCTGCCGCCTTCGAATCGCCATAGGAAATGGCGCGAATATCCCATCCGCGTTCGAGCAATGCCGGTAGCAGCTCATGGAGATAGGTCGCGGGGCCGCCCGGTTCGGGATGGAAGATGCCGCTGGCGATCAGCAGACGGGGCTTGTTCATTCAGTTTTGACAGTGACCATTCTTGGCGGATAGCGGGCCAGCTCGGTCTTCAGCGATAATGCGGCGCGCGTCCTCGATGGTGGAGGTGTAGTAGAGACGCTTGCCTAGTTCGGGAATTTCTTTGGCCAGGATATGCAGCATTTCGAGTACCAGCTTGGATGCAACCACGACAATGATGCCGTTCTGGGCTGCGCTCGCGTGCAGCGCGACTTCGGCATGTTGTTTTATGCCCGGCGGAAAGGCGATCGTGGCGCGGGCATCGATAATCAGGTCGATCCGCTCGTTCGTTTGCCCGACCATCGCATGAAACTCGGCTTCGATCGCCTCATATTCCTCCCATGTCCAAGTGCCGCCGATTGTCTCGATGAAAATCGTTGAGTCCTTGCCGTCGCGCTCAAGCCAGATCGGCATGATCTCTCACACTTCCCATGACTAGCTCCCAGCGTAAAAATCTTTGCGCCGTGATGTAACAGGCATCCTCAAAACTATTCCGGTGACAGGTGGCAGCGCAGATGGCGTTGATGGCCGGCTGTAAGCGCGAACGCGCCCTCGAACGGTGATGGGCCTTGCTGGCCCATCGCAAACCCGAATCTGGTCAAGCGCAATGCCCTTGGAGGCCAGAACCAGCGGTTCGAAATTCTGCCCGGGTGTCTGTCTGATAGTTTATGGGTTTACCCTTAATTGTTATCTCAGTACAAAGCCCGGCGGTATGGTAGTGTCCCCAAAAAGTTGTGAAAAACGGGAGTTTTTCGAAAGAAGCGCACGTTTGATTTGCCCCCAAAGTGACGTGCCCGCTTCTCCGGTTTTTGGGCCCGGTCTGTTGTTTCCGGGATAGAAAAAACGGCGTCCTGTTGGAGCGCCGGTTACGTAGCCTGATCAGGACGCGCCGTTATAGTCCTGACCGTATATGGACGATATCCCCATCTTTGACGATATAGTCTTTGCCTTCCAGGCGCAATTTGCCTGCCTGTTTCATGGCGGCTTCGCTGCCCAGCGCGATCAGATCATCGTAAGCCATGACTTCGGCGCGGATGAAGCCCTTTTGCAGATCGCTGTGAATGACGCCCGCGGCTTCAGGAGCCGTTGCGCCGACGCGCACGCTCCAGGCCCGCACCTCGTCTTCGCCGACGGTGAAGAACGACTGAATGTTCAATAACTGGTATGACAGCCGGATCACTCTGGCGGCGCTCAGTTCGGTAATGCCGTATTCTTCCATGAAGAGGGCGGCGTCATCTTCCGGTAGCTGTGCCAGTTCCGCTTCGATTTTCCCCTGCAAGGAGACAACCGCGCTGCTGGCGTGGTCGTAATGCAGCGCGTCTTCCGCCGCGCTGCCCGCTTCATCGGTATTGAGCACAACGAGCGTTGGCTTCAGCGTCAAAAAGCCATAGCCGCGCAGACTCTTGATTTCCGCTTCGGTCAGGCCCAGGTCGCGCAGGGGCTGCTCGGCTTCAAGCGCGGCGCGCAGCCGCTCCATCAGCTCTTTTTCCTGAACGATCGCCTGCCCGGCCGTGCGCCCCTTACGTCGCAATTCCTCCTCGATCTTGCCGAGCCGCGTTTCCACGCTGACCAGATCGCTGAGCAGGAATTCCTGATCGAGGATTTCCAGATCGCGCGCCGGATCAACATCGCCATAGGGATGTGGCACGTTCTCGTCGGAAAACGCGCGCACCACATGAACGAAACCATCGAGCTGCGCCAGTTCGTTACGCAGCGGGCCGCGTAGCCCGCCTTCGCTCACGCCCTTATCCAGCCCGCCGATGTCGACGTAAGTCACTTGAGCGTAGATTGTCTTTTTTCTTAACAACATTTCCGAGCCCACGGACCGGGCCCCTACCTGGATACCCGCATCCGCGTGGAAAAAAAAAAGAACTACCAGATACAAGACA
>QGUR01000503.1 GCA_003242205.1 Chloroflexota bacterium
GGCCAGCTCCAACCGTACGACCGAGACCCGTTCGTTGCGCGCCAGAGCTGCCCTCTCGACATGCCTGAAATCCGCCGCCAGCCAGCGCCAGGTATCGAAAGCCGGTCGCCGGCTGCCATCAGCCCGGATGAGGCCGAACGCTTCGGCTCCCGGCGGCAGCGACCAGTCATAAAATTTGTAGACGCCGATGGCGTCCGCGCCGCCAGCCAGCGCCAGCCCGACCGCCTGCGCCAAAAAAGCGCTCTGCTGGTCGAGCGTGATCTGCCAACGCGGTCGCGTGACCGGCCATTCGGGATCGAGGTTAGGCGAGGCGTTCGTCTCGTCCACCCAGATGGCCTTGTCCCCCAAACCATAGCGCTCCAGCAAGGCGCGCGTTTCGGCAACGATCTGGTAAACCGTGTCGGTGCGGAAATAGATGTGCAGTGTTACGGCGTCGAAGTAGTAGCCATGTGCGGCAGCTTCCGGGTCGGCGGTCAGATGCTCCAGCAGGCGGTCGAGATACAGGCGCCGTCCTTCGTTGACGTCGTGCCAGTACGTCACGCCCGCCACGTGGATAAGCGCATCAGGATTACCCCGGCGCGCAGCCAGCGCCGCCACCTTCAGCAACTGCGCGTAATCCTCAAGCGTGCCTTCAAACTCGAAGCCATAGGTCTCGCGGGTGATATCCGGCTCGTTCCAGATGATGAAACGGCGCACGCCTCGTCCGGCGTAATATTCGGCAGCGCGGCGCACAAAATTCGCCCAGACGTTGCCGGGATCGTCAACCGGAAGATAGAGGCCACGTGGCACACCCGGCCCGGCCAGCCCATCGGTCGCCCATTCTGGCGTGTCTTTCAGCAGCGCCACGACTTCCCGGTCGCAGTCGCGCGCCGCCGCCAGCCAGCGATCGTCAACGTTCAGCGTATGCCAGTCGTCAGGGCCGGTCGGCTGGTGCTGTGCCCAGCTAAAAATGATGCGTTCCCATCCCGCGCCGGCCTCGCAGGCGTCTTCTAGCAGCCAGAAGCCTTCGACAATGCCAAAGATGTTGTCAGGCGCAGCTTCCTGTGCTGCCAGTGGTGCGACAGGGATGGTAAAAAGCGACAGCAGCAGGCAAACGTACAACAGAACGGCGGACAGTGAAATCGGGCGAATCGTCACGCCTCCTCACCTGCGGGCCGGACGTCCTGCAGCACGAGCTGCACCGTGCGCCTGCCGTTGTATTCGTTCACGCCAAGCAGATAGGCCACGTCAACGCAATCCGTCAATACCGGCATTCGGTCGCCGAGGTTGAAGCCGATGGCATCAATCGGCGGCCCGCCGTTGCGCGACAACAACAGCTTGAGATGGCGGTCGTCCTGCCCGACGGTTCGCTTTTGCCTGATCTGCAGGCCCGATGTCTTGAATACCGGCGCGGGATTCGATTGGCCCGTTGGTTCGAGACACGCCAATTCTTCGGCCAGTTCCAGCCTCAGTTGTGCCGGGTCAACTTCGGCATCGATTTCGAGTTTCGGCAGCAATTCCTTGCCGCTCAGCGCTGCGGAAGTGATGGCCATGAGGCGTTCTTTAAAAGCCGGGATATTTTCGTTGCGGATCGTAAAGCCCGCGGCCTGCGCATGCCCGCCGTGCCGCACCAGCAGGTCGGCGCACTGGTCGAGCGCGGCGGTGATGTCGAATTCGGGGATGCTGCGGCAGGAACCGCGGCTTTCTTCCTGGCCTTCTTCAGTCTCGGGAGCAGGCCGGGAGGATTCATGGACCAGCCGCCCGGCCACCCGCCCCACGCTACCCCGCTGAAAACTGGCGTCAGGCGCCATAAAACGCGGCGCGTCTGCCTCGACGGTCAGTTCCAGCGGGGCGAGCAGTTCGCCCTTGTTGAAGGTCACCCAGCCGCCGAGGCCGCCAGGTACGAAGGAGCGAGCGATGTGCAGCACCTGCTTGTAGCCCATGGTGGTCACCAGGCCCACCTTGGCGCCGCGGCGGGTCAGAATGGCGTTGGTCGCGACCGTGGTGCCATGCATCACCGAGCGAATCGCGGACGGCTCGACGCCCGAGGTCTGGCAGATCTTCTCGATGCCGTTGAGCACCGCG
>QGUR01000504.1 GCA_003242205.1 Chloroflexota bacterium
TCCCGCCGAAGCCCGTTTGTGCCCCTGGTGGGAGCCGAAGACGCCCCGCACCAGCTATCTGGTGATCGCGGTCGGCAGCGGCCCCGACGTCTGGAAGCGTTACATCGAGTACTAATTGGCTCGTCCGGCGCTTCACAAGACGCCTGTGACCAGACGCCTGCTTTAACTTTCCCTGTTTCCGCCCGAACTGAAATCGAAACTGCGCCCGACGATTGCGCGCGGTGGCTGCTGCTTGCCTCGCGCGGTTGCAACGTTGTTCTGGGGCGTGCGTATATCTAAAAGGACGCACGCGCCAGTCGCATATCCCGTATCCGGCCACCATGTCAGGAGAACTCCCTAATGGAGCCGATGGTAGTTGTTCGCAATCTGGCCAAAACGTATCACAACAACGGACGGGCGATACAGGCGGTCACGAACGTCAGCTTTGAAATCGGCGAGCGTGAAATCTTCAGCCTGCTCGGCCCGAACGGCGCGGGCAAGACGACGACCATTTCCATGATTAGCGGCCTGCTCGCTCCGACGGCCGGCGACGCCACGATCGGCGGGCATTCCATCACGCGCGAGCCGCTGGCGGCGAAACGGCTGCTCGGCGTGGTTCCTCAGGAAATCGCGCTCTATCCGTCGCTGACCGCGCGCCAGAATCTGGAGTTCTTCGGTCGCATTTACGGCCTGAGTGGGGCCGAGCTGGCCCGGCGCGTCGATGAAGTGCTCGACTTCACCGACCTGCGCGAGCGCCAGAACGACCGCGTCGATACCTTTTCCGGCGGCATGAAACGCCGCGTCAACATCGGCGTTGGCCTGATCCACAAGCCGCGCCTGATCTATATGGACGAGCCGACCGTCGGCATTGACCCGCAGAACCGCCGGCGCGTCCTCGATACCGTCCTGCGCCTCCGCGAAGAGATGGGGATGACGGTGCTCTATACATCGCATTTGATGGAAGAAGTGCAGGAGATCAGCGACCGCGTCGCCATCATGGATCACGGCGAAATCATCGCGCTGGGCACGGTCGGCGAGTTGATCCAGAAAGTAGGCGAGGAAGATCGCCTGATCTTCAGCGTTGGCCAGCAGACGCCGCCGGAGACGCTGCTGGCAGCGTTCAGAGGGGTGGCGGGCGTTACCGGGGTGGCTTTTGAACGCCGGGAGACAGCTGGGAATAACGGCGAGGCCGTCGATGGCGACGGCAAACTGACGGTGGTGGCAAAACGCGGGCGCAAGGCGCTACCCGACCTGCTACGTCTGGCCAACGAGGCCGGCCTCAATGTGCTGTCGGTCGAGGTGCGCGAACCGGACCTCGAAGCCGTCTTTCTGCAGCTGACCGGGCGGGCGTTGAGGGACTAGCCGATGCTGGCCAAAATCCGCGCTCTCATTTGGCTGGAACTGTACAGGACGTTCACCGACCGCAACGCCCTTCTGATCCTCATCGTCACGCCGCTGGCGCTGGCGACGATCATCGGGCTGGCTTTCAGCGGCTTCATCGGCGACGGCAGCAATGACGTGCCCATACGCGATATTCCGCTGGCGGTCGTCAATCTGGATGAAGGCATCGAGACGCTGGGAAACCAGATCAACAACGGGGACATTTTCATCGAGATCCTCGTGCCGGCGGGGGATACGGGCGAAACCGACGAGAACGTGCTGCACCTGCTGACGGACGCCATTGCGCTGGACGATCCCGACGAAGCCCGCGCGCGCGTGGATCGCGGCGATCTGACGGCGGCGATCATCATCCCGCCCGATTTCAGCCGTAACCTGACGATTACGCCGGACAGGCTGACCATCGAGCCGGCGTCCATCGAGGTCTATGCCAATCCCGCGATGCCGATTTCTGCCAGCATCGTCCGGTCGATTGCCGCCGGCATCGCCAACCAGATCGCGACCGGCAACGTCACGATTGCGGCGACGATCGGCTATCTGGTCGATCAGGCGCAACAAAATCCGCTGATCGGACTGCGGTTGCTGGGCGAGTTCGAGCCTGATTTCTCGCCGGCCTTTGACCCGGCAAACGCGCTCATCACGCTGGAAACCCAGACGGTGCAGGGCGAGGCTCTTAAA
>QGUR01000223.1 GCA_003242205.1 Chloroflexota bacterium
CCCGGTCCGGCCTGCATCACTATAATCAGATTGAACGAGAACCCGGTCTGAAATGTTGGACAAGGTGGGTATAGACCGAAGACAACGGCGTATTATACTAGCGAACATGCGTACGAATAGCGAGTGCGGCCATGCCGGACGACTTTAACGACGTCAACTATCAGGAAGGCATCAGCGCCTTTCAGGGCGCTCGCATGCGTGCTTTTCTGGACGAAATGAGCAGTCTGCTGCGTGGCAAGTCCACCGAGCTGCTCAGTTTCGAGGACATTCGCACGCGCCTGCGCCTGAGGGAAGAATACTATCAGGGGCTACAGGATGTGCCCCTCGATAAGATCGTCGGCAGCGTCGGGCGCTACCGCGAGTTTACCCGGCGCTTCCTGCCCAAGAAGTCCGTCGCTCAGGAGCGTTGGTCGCGCGTTTACGCTCAGGCCACCGGCATGACGGGCCTACCGCCCATCGAACTGTACAAAGTCGGTGATGTCTACTTCGTGCGCGACGGAAATCATCGCGTTTCCGTCGCCAGACAGATGGGCGCGAAAACCATTCAGGCGCACGTCACCGAACTGCCGACGTCGATCAGCCTGCATCCGGGCATGTCCGAAGAAGAACTGGACGCGGCTGCGGCCTACGCCAACTTCCTGAGCGAAACGCGCCTGAACCAGGTACGCCCGCACCACCAGCCGATCGTGCTGACCGAGCCATCGCGCTATAACGACCTGCTCGGCCACGTCCATCTGCACCGCAGCGTGCTGGAGCAGCAGCGCGGGCAGCCGGTTTCGATCGAGGAAGCCGCCGCCGACTGGTACGATAACGTCTACCGTCCGGCCATCACGCTGATCCGCAAATACGGCGTGCTCGACCGCGTGCCGAAACGCACCGAAGCCGACCTCTATCTGTGGCTGGTTGACCACCTGCGCGAAGTCAACGAACACACGCACGCGCTGCCGCAGGGAGCGCGCACCTTCAGCCACGCGCTGGTTGACTATCTGGCCGAGCGGCGCATTCCCGTGCCAAAAGAACTGCTCACCGAGCGCGACGAAACGGTCGAACTGCCGCGCGTGCGCCCGCAACAGCCGGAAAAGACGCCGAACGGCTCCAAGGGGCAGAACGGTAACGAGTAAAGCGGTCGTTTCCCGCGCCGCGAACCACCTCTATACGCCCGAAAAGCCCTCTGGTAGCATAAGCGCCCTGTGATCCGCCTCTGAATACGCGCCGCCGCCCGGCGACGGAAAGTGGATGCCATGTCTCGACAACCTCTGATGATTTTCCCGGTGGAAGCGCCGGTACAACAAAGCGCCTTCGATCTGACCGAAACGCTGGTCGCGTCGTTGGGCCGAGCCGAACAGACCTTGCTCGACGGCGACGTACTGGCCGTGTCCAGCAAATATGTGGCGATCAGCGAAGGGCGCGTTGTCAATCTGGCCGAGGTCGAGGTATCGCCGGCGGCGGCGGTGCTGGCCGAACGCTACCACATGAATCCACGTATCGCCCAGTTGGTGCTGGCCGAAGCGGAAAAGGTGTTCGGCGGCATTCCCGGCTTTTTGCTGACGTACAAGGATGGCATTCTGTCGCCCAACGCCGGGCTGGATCGCTCGAACATCCCCAACGGATACGCCGTGCTGTTCCCGCGCGACCCGTACCGTTCGGCGGCGACCCTGCGCCGGAATGTCCGCGACCGGCTGGGCGTCGACATCGGCGTGATCCTGACGGATAGCTGGCTGATGCCGGGGCGCATCGGCACGACCGGTGTCGCGCTGGCGACCGCCGGCTTCCGCCCGATACAGGACGAACGTGGCAAGGCCGACCTGTTCGGCAATCCGATGCAGGTGACGCGCCGCGGCATCGCCGATACCATCTGCGCGGCGGCGCAACTGGTTATGGGCGAACGCGACGAAGCCACGCCGTTCGCCATCGCGCGCAATACCGGCGTCACGCTGACCGATGACGACGTGACCGTGGCCGACGTGGCGATTGACTGGCGAGAGTGCATCTACGTGCAGTCGCTCACCGAAGGCCTGCTGGAGCCGAGCAGCATGGTCGCCGGGGATTAAACCGCCGGAAGCTACTCGGTCAGCACGCGCGAGTGCTCGGCGTCCCAGAAAATATAGACTTCCTGATCGATGTGGAAGGTTGTGTCCGAACGCAGGCCGTAATTCTGCACGCGGGCGACCAGTTGCTGGTTCTGCCCGATGCTGACGACATAGCGGGTGTCGGTCCCGATGTAGTTGGCGCGCAGGACTCTGCCACGCACCAGATTGATGTCCGGGTCGCGCAGCAGCAGCTCCCGGTGCTCTTCGGGCGATTCGTTCGTGCCATCGGCATATTTGACGGGGCCGGTCGCGCTGAACAGGTTGACCTTTTCCGGGCGAATGGCAACCGTCACCCTGCTGCCGCTGGTTAGAGCCTGATCGTTGAACGCCGCCTTGATCGTCAGCGTTTCATCGAGACACACCTGAGCAAACGGGTTGTTGACTTCGAGAATGTCGCCGCGCAGGAAATTCGTCTCGCCGATGAAGTCGGCCACGAATTCGGTCGCCGGCGTTTCGTAAATTTCTTCCGGCGTGCCGACTTGCAGCACGCGCCCGGCGTTCATGACGGCGATACGGTCGGCCATCGTCATGGCCTCTTCCTGATCGTGCGTGACGTAGATGAACGTGATGCCCAGCGTTTCCTGAAGCGCAGCCAGTTCGTATTGCAGCGCCTTACGCAGCTTGAGATCGAGCGCGCCCAGCGGCTCGTCCAACAGCAGCACCGCCGGCTTCTTGACCAGAGCGCGCGCCAGCGCCACGCGCTGCTGCTGCCCGCCGGAAAGCTGGCGCGGGCGGCGGTCTTCCGCCTGATGCAGGCGCACCATCTCCAGCGCTTCCTGAGCTCGCTTCCGGGCTTCCTTTTTGCTCACGCCTTCCATTTCCAGACCAAACATAACGTTTTCCAGCACCGTCATGTGGGGAAACAGGGCGTAGTCCTGAAAAACCGTGTTCACCGGGCGGTGAAACGGGGGGACATTCTGGACCGCCTGACCGCGAATCAGGATTTCGCCGCTGGTGGCATCCTCAAAACCGGCGATCATCCGCAGGGTCGTTGTTTTGCCACACCCGCTCGGCCCGAGCAACGCAAAAAACTCGCCCCTATAAATTTCCAGCGAGACATTGTCGACCGCGACCAACTGTCCCGACTCGTGACGAGTTGGGAATGCCTTAACGACGTTCCTCAGTTCGACATCCACCTGTCTCATTGCGCGCTCTTGAGCCTTCTCTCGTTCCTTCGAGCAATCCTCTGGCGAATATTTCAAACGGCACAGCGCCGTGTTAGAAACATCAGCATTATACGATAGCAACGCCCGCGCTTCCAAGAAAGGAACCAGCGGCGCGAGCATGGGCAAATCGGACGGCCTGCTGCGCTGTTCGCAGCGTGTCCGGCCCTCATCCCCGGGCTTGAAGAAAGCAGGGGCGTAGCAGCGTAACGCCGCTACGCCCGTCTGGTTTCCCGTTTGCAGGCCGGCTAGCGCCGCAGCAGGATCTTCACCTCGTCCCAGGCGTCGGCATAAGCCTGATCGACTTCCGGCGGCAGGATCGCGCTGAAGTACAGGCGCTCGGAGATTTCCTCGCTCGGATAGATCGCCGGATTGTTCAGCAGTTCTTCGTCGATGTAGCCCAGATCAATCGCCGTCTGGTTCGGGCTACCATAGGCGGTGTAGTTGGCGATGTCGGCGCTGACGCGCGGGTCCAGAATGTAGTCGATAAAGACGTGCGCCAGTTCAGGGTTGGGCGCGCCGCTGGCGATTACCAGATTGTCCGTCCACAGGTTCGCGCCTTCTTCGGGAATGACATAGACAAAGTCATCGCACTCGCAGGAGTCCATGATCTGGAAGATGTCGCCGCTGTATTCGATCGTGGCGTGGACGTCGCCTCGCTCCAGCAGCGCCTGACCATCGTCCTGAGCGATGGCCACGACGTTGCCGCCGTTCTCAAGCAGCGCGTCACGCGCGGCAAAGACCATCTCCGGATCTGTCGCCGGCGGCTGCTCGCCCAGCATCATCAGGCCGATGTCGATCATGGCGCGCGGGTCTTCCAGCCACGCGACCGGGCCTTCATATTCGAACAGGTCCTTCCAGCTCTTCAGTTCGTACCCGACGACCGTCTGGTTATAGCCGATACCGAGCGTTCCCCACTGGTAAGGCACGGAATACTGGTTGCCCGGATCATAGGGCGTATCTATCAGGTTTTCAGCGACATGGCGGAAGTTCGGGATTTTGCTCAGGTCAATCGGCTGGATGAGTTCTTCCTGAATCATGATTTCAACGACATAGTCGGTCGGAACCAGAATGTCATAGCCGGGATTGCCCTGCCGCAGTCGCGCCAGCATGGCCTCGTTACTCTCGTAGACGTCGTAGATGACGGTGACGCCACACAGCTCTTCAAAATTGCTGATCGTGTCCTCGGCCACATAGGTCGACCAGTTGAAAACGCTCAGCGTCTGGCCCTCGAACCCCTCCGGGCATGTCCAGGGCTCCAGATCGGCGTCAGATACGTCGAGTGGAGTTTCAGTCGTATCCTGCGCCAGCGCCGGCATCACGGCCAGCAGACACAGCAGCAAAACAAACCAGGCTTTTCGCATTTTTCCCTCCAGCAACAGCTAAACCGGCACCGGTCGATTATTGCGCCGCGCGCCGGAGCGCGACCAACCCACACGCCGAATCCCATACCGCAGCCAGCGCTCCGGGCCGGGGATTTCGGAAAGCGGTGGTTCTTTCAGAAGCCAAGTTTTACCAGATATGCCATGTCGATCACAAACGCGTCGCATTGCGCCCCTGAATCAGCATGGAAATGCCGATCAGCACCGTCGAAACCACCAGAATCAGCGTGGAAATGGCGTTGATCTCCGGCGTGACGGAGAGCTTCAACAGGCCGTATACGAACACCGGCAGGGTCGTCGTGCCGACGCCGGACGTGAAGAAGGTGATGACAAAGTCGTCCAGCGACAGCGTGAACGCGAGCAGCGCGCCGGAAATGACGCCCGGCAGAATGAGCGGGAACGTGATGCGCCAGAAGGTTTGCCACTCGTTCGCGCCCAGATCGCGCGCCGCTTCTTCCAGACGGGGGTTCATATCGGCCAGTCGCGCGCGCACGACGATGGCCACGTAGGAAATATTGAAAGCGACATGGGCAATGATGATGGTTCCGAAACCGAATTGTGCCCGCTGGCCCGTCACTGTCGACATGAAGTCAAACAGCACGTTGAAGAAGATCAGCAGCGAGACGCCCTGTGTAATTTCGGGGATGACCACCGGCAGATAGAGCAGGCTGTCGACGAAGCGTTTGCCCGGATAGTTGCCGCGCGCCAGGCTCAGCGCGACCGCGGTTCCGATGATCGTGGCGATGATCGTCGCTATGATGCCGACGAACAGGCTGTTGCCAAGCGCATTGAGCATCAGCCCGGTCGAGAAACGCGCCTCCGTGCCGACGATGTCATTGAAAATGTTGTTGTACCAGCGCAGCGTGAAGCCGCGCCACGTCGAGACAGAACGCGAGTCATTGAACGAGAAGATGACCAGCAGCAGAATCGGAGCCCAAAGAAAGAAGTAGGTGAAAATGGGATTGAGCAGCAGGCCGATTTTGCCGATTTTTCGCACCGCCATATCGCGGCGGATGCGGTTTGCATCATAGTGAATGGTCTCGGTGGTGATGCGGGATGGGGAAAGCGTGCGCGCCATAATACCGTCCCTCAGTTCTGCCCGCCGAAGCGCATGTAAACGATCAGGCCAAGCGATACCATCGCCATCATCACGACAGACAGCGCCGATCCCAGCGGCCAGTTGCCGGTTCCGCGGAACTGGGTCTGGATCAGATTGCCGATCATCAACCCTTCGGTTCCGCCGAGCAGGTCCGGCGTGACGAACGCGCCGATAGACGGAATCAGCACCAGAATGCACCCAGCGACGACGCCCGGCAGCGTGAGCGGAAAGACGACGCGCCAGAACGCGTGCCAGTCGTTCGCCCCCAGATCGTACGCCGCTTCCACCAGCCGGAAATCGAACCGCTCAATCGAGGCATAGATCGGCAGCACCATAAAGGGCAGGAAGCCATATACCAGACCGACGAGCACGGCGAACTCGGTGTTGAGCAAGGTCAGCGGCGTTTCGATCAGCCCCAGACTGAGCAACAGATTATTGACCGGCCCGTCTCCACCGAGCAGGACGCGCCAGGCATAGGTGCGGACAAGGAAGTTGGTCCAGAAAGGCAGGATGACCAGAAACAGGGCGATTTGCTGCGCGCGCCGGCTCTTGCGGGTGCTGATAAAAAACGCCAGCGGGTAGCCAACCAGCAGGCAGATGACCGTCGTCACCAGCGCGATACGCACCGAGTCGACGATGACCGGAAAGAAGATATCGAAGATGCGATTGTAATGTTCCAGCGTCAGCGGAAAGACGATCGTACCGCGCGGCCCGCGCGACATGAAGCTGACGAAAAAGACGATCGCCAGCGGCAGCAGGAAGAACAATACCAGCCACAGCACAGCCGGAAGGGCCAGCAGCCCGCCGCTTTTTTTCTGCCGGATGGTATACGCCGCTGTCCCGAAAGATCGGTTAAAAGCCATCGAGCACTATCCGTAAATCGCTTGCTATCGGAGAACGAAAACAGCGGGTCTTTTGAGGACTCGCGCCTAATTGTATTGCATTTGGCGTTGGCAGCAATAGGGGGGTTCGCAAAGGGCAAAACAGGACGGATGTCAGTCTTCGCCGTGACCAACATCCGTGATTTTTGGCCTACAGTATGGGCGTGCGGGCATTCCAAAAGACGCAACCACACGCTCCAGACAGTCTTCACCAGTCCCGCCAGAACCGAAGTACTGCACAGCCATTTGGAATGCTCGCTTCCTCTGTTACTCCATTCTTCCTGATGTCGCCCCGTCGCACGCACCACACGACGGGGCGACCTCCTTATTTATGGCTATGGCTAGCTTCTGACCGGTCTGGCGGCTGGTTAGGACGCCGTGGAGACCTTAATCGGCATAGCTGAGCTGCGTGACGTCCAGAATCCACTGAGGATGATAGACCTCACCCTGCAGCCCGGTGCGGTAGGCGACCTGAATGCCATTCTGCAGGAAGGGAGCCCACGGGCCGGACTGCTGCAGCCATTCCTGAATCGACTGGAACAATTCGACGCGCGTTTCCACATCGAGTTCAACTTCGGCGCGGTCGCGCAGTTCCAGCAGTTCCGGATCGGCGTTCTCATCGGTCCAGTTCACACGCAGGCCGAGCGTACGTCCGGGCAGGAAAACGAGATGGTTGCCGGGGTCGATGTAGTCGGGATGCCAGAACCAGTAGCCAAACGCCGACTTGCCGCTGCGGTAGTCCTCGAACGCGATGTTAACGTCCTGCGGATTCAGGTTGACCTGAATACCGACTTCGGCCAGATCGGCCTGAATCTTCTGCGCGTTGGTATCCCAGTTCACGCCGGCGTAGGTCCATGCCGGATAGCTGAGGGTCGTCTCGAAACCGTCCGCGTAACCGGCTTCGGCCAGCAATTCACGAGCGCGGTCCAAATCGCGCGTGAACGCCCGTTCCTGCGGCAGCGCGCCGAGGAA
>QGUR01000505.1 GCA_003242205.1 Chloroflexota bacterium
TCTTTAATTTTAAGGACGGGGGGACCTGTGCCCGCCAACGAAATTTCACCCCGGTTTATCCCATGTTTCCATTCCCGTGCCGTCGCGGTCCGATCTTGGCCGGGTTCTGATCAATCTGGCCCGGCACGATTATCGCCTGCAGGGAGCATCGGACCATCTGGTGAGCGAGGCGCTGTATCTGGCGGACCCGGATGGCAATGGTCTGGAGATTTATCGTGACCGCCCTCGCGATCAATGGCGCTGGCAGGGAGATACCGTCGCCATGGCCGTCGATCCGCTCGATTTTGAAGGCGTGATTCGCTCGGCTGGAGATCCGAACGAGCCTTACACCGGCATGCCGGAGCGCACGACAATCGGGCATGTGCATCTGCGCGTAGGGGATATCACCGTCGCCCGGCAGTTCTATGTCGATGTGCTTGGTTTCGATGCAGTTGCCACGATGCCCTCAGCGCTGTTCGTCTCCGCCGGGCGCTATCATCACCATCTGGGCCTGAATACCTGGCACAGCAAGGGCGCTCCTCCGCCGCCTGAAGACTCGGTTGGGCTGCTGGAATACACAATCGTCGTGCCGGATCAGGCGGCACTGGATGCCGTGAGCGACAGGCTGGCCCGCGCCGGGCTGCGCTATAACGCGCGCGCTGGCGAGGTTCTGGTCGACGATCCGTGGCAAAACCACATTCGCCTCATCAGCGAAACGGAAGCCGGCGGTTAATGTGGCGTTTTGGTGCGGCGGCGGCAGACGGTTATAATCGTGGCGGCTTCGCGCGCGGGTGCGCGCATGTACAGACAGAAGGGAGGTTATGCCGGGCATAAAGCAGCAGTCGCCTTCGGTAAGACTGAGCAACGCCACTGTCGATTTCGATAAGTAGGAAAGAAGAGATGCAAAAATGATTAGAAAACCTGTCACTCTGGTTCTCGCCCTCTTACTGATTCTCAGTTTCTCGCTTCCGTTTGGGGCATCGGCTCAGGAAGAGGCTCGGGTCTTCTACTGGATTTCGCACGGCAGCCCTGCCGACCCGGTATGGACCTACTTCCTGCAAGGGGCCGAACAGTGGGCCGCCGACACCGGCAATGAAGTGCGTACTTCGTTCCACAGCGGCGACGTGCCATCGCATCAGGAAGCTTTCCGCGCGGCGATCGCCGCTGGCGCGACCGGCATCGTCACCAGCACGCCCGATCCAGGTTCGCTGAATGACGTCATCGCCGAAGCGCACGAGGCGGGCATTCCGGTCATTATCATCAACACCGAGGACCGGGACAGCGGACGCGATGCCTATGTGGGTGGCGACAATGTCGATATTGGCCGCCGCTGGGCGCAGTATCTGGTCGATCACGGGTTCGTGTCCGAGGGCAGCTTCGTCTGGATGCCGGTTGAAGTGCCGGGCGCGACGTATCAGGTGCTGGAAACTGAAGGTATCGCCAGCGTGTTTGACCCGCTCGGCATCGAGTACGAAATCACCGAAGCTACCCTCGATCAGGCCGAAGTCATCACCCGCATGTCCGACTATCTGACGGCGAACCGCGACCGCATCGATGCTATCATCGGCCTCGGCGACCTGGTCACGGGCAGCATTCAGCGCGTCTTCGATCAGGTGGGTGTCGCGCCGGGTGAGATTCCGGTAGTCGGTTGGGGTAACTCCATCGAAACGGCTCAGGAGGTTCTCGACGGCTATGTGAACGCCGCCATGTGGCAGGATCCGCACGCGACCAGCTACATCGGTCTGTCGATGGCCTCGATGGCTGCCAGCGGCATTCCACCCGGATTCGACGTCTTTGTCGGCACGCTGTATGAAGCTGACACGGCGCAGATCTACCTCGACATCATGCAGGGCGGATCGGGGTCGTAATCGATTTCGACCTGTAAGACTGCTCGTGGCATAATGTAATACTCGACGAACGAGGCTGGCGTGTCTACGCCAGCCTCCATCCGATTTTATTCCGTTCTTAAATAGCTCAAGAGCAAAATGGCCTGATGCGCTCAACACCGTTAATACAACGCTTTTTTCCGGAAACCGGGTGTGAAACGCGCAGGGTTCGGGTTTAACCATTCCAG
>QGUR01000224.1 GCA_003242205.1 Chloroflexota bacterium
GTACCGGTTTCTGGGGCAGAACTGGCTTACGGTCGAGATGCTGATCGAGGCGGAAAAGCCGCTGTCGCCCTCGCTGGAATTTTACGTGCCGCCCGCCGGGCAGGGCGAACCGGTCATCACTTATCTTTCCGACCAGCTTTTTCAGGAATTTGGTGACTTTTGCGGCGTCTTGGTGAGCCGCGAGTTGAACGCGCAGCCGTGGGCCTCCGTCATGGCCGAGGCCGGTTTATGTTTGGCCCGCCATTTGCAGGCGATGGGCTATGTGGGGCATTTTGATCTCGACGCGGTTGTCGATGACGACGAACGGGTTTATCTGCTGGAAGTCAATTCGCGGCGCACGGGTGGAACGCACGTGCACGAGTTCGCTCATTTTATGTTTGGGGGGGTATTGCCCGACAAAGTGGCCCTTTTAAAGCACAGATCGAGTGAAGCGGGCACAGCGCCATAGGTGGATGAATTTCTGGCTTCGGTCGGAGACCTTCAGTTTCCGAACGCGGGGCAGCAGCGTGGCGTCGTCGTGACGATCACCTCGGCGCTGGAGGCCGGCGAGTTCGGCTGCATTGTCATCGGCAGCAACAGCGCCGAAGTTGTCGCCATGCAGCAAGAGCTTGCACGCCGGCTGGAGACTGCCTGAGCCCGGATCGCTGCACGCGAGCGGCAAAAATTAAAAGCGCCTGAACCGGTGTGCCGGCTCAGGCGCTTGTCCGTCCTCTTATTCCAGCATTTTCCGCAGGTCTTCGAAGGCGGCGTTGATGTCGGCCATTTTGGCCGTGAACTTTTCCTTCTCGTCTGGATGCAAGTCGGGATGGTACTCGCGCGCCTTGCGCCGGTAGGCCCGCTTGACTTCCTCGTAGGTTGCGTTCAGCGGCACGCCGAGGATAGCGTAACTCCGGCTGCTGGCGGTGTACCCGGAACTTTGCCGCGAGTAATTCCGCTGGCGCTGTTGCCGGTTGGTGTTCCAGGCGAACTCACTGCCGCCCACATCACCGTAGTGCTGTTTGAACGCCTCCCATGGGTCCCACTCCTCATAGGAGTACTGCGGCTCTTCCTGAGCCTGTTTGCGCTGCCCGCCGAACGACCAGTGCCGCCATGTATACTTGTATTCGCGGTCCGCCCCTGGGTCACGCTTTTTCCAGAACGCGCCGTCGCCAAAATCGGCCACCGCATACCGGCCCGTCATGTATTTCGACGCCAGATCGACGAAGTTGCCCCGCAGGTTATTGATATCGATGACCGGCCCGTATTCGACGCGGCGCGGCTCGTTGCCCCAGCGCCATTCCATATGTACGGGCCGGATGGTGATACGTCGCTTGTCTGCCCAGTAAGCGTAAATACGGCTATGCGCCGCGGCATGCAGGGCCGACATCCAGTGCGGCGGTTCGATTTCCGCCTGATCTTCGGGAAGCATACGGCCATCGATGATGAAGAGCGTATGGATGCGACGCGCCGTATTTTCTTCAAAACGCTTGCGGATTTCGGGAATACGAATGGCGCGGTTGATGATATATACGGCGACCGACGTGCCGTTATCAAGCTGAATCACAATGTCGGCCTCGCGCCTGTCGAAGTGACATGCCGAGACGCGTTCCGCGGTGTGACACGCTTTTGCGAAGTGATCGAGAACAAACTGTTTCATGGACGAACTTTTGCGTCTCCCAGGCGCAGTCGTCGGTCAATAAGTTGGGCCAGCTTCAGGATTCCGGTACGGTTTGTGTGGCCATGCGTTTGCCAGACCGCGCTTGGCTGTCGCCTGGCCAGCCGCCACCGCTCTTCGGGGCGTACACTCCGGCGATCGTTTGTAAAGTTGCAATACGGAGCGCGACGCTCGGACGCGGCAACCGTGGCAATCCAATGCAGGGGCCGGGTGAACTTGGAGTGAAACATGGACCGCCTTATTTTACCTGTATTGTGTGCCTTAATCAACCGAATGCGGCGGTTGCCCCCGATAGCGCGCTTTGCCACAATACAAGCTGCTATGCGACCAGAAAACAGGAAGAAAACACTCGTGCAGGCCCGGTTGACGACCCTTTATTGCTCCTTGATCTGCTGCGCGCTGTTCCTCGTTGGCGCGTGCCCTGCCGGCGCTCAGTCTCCAACGCCGGATCGCTCGCTCGATGTCGCGGTCGTCGAAGCGCTGCTGGATCATCAGAGGAACAGCGGCAGCCCATTCTACTATGTTGAGGTTGGGCGCACCTTCGACGCCGACGGCGCGGTTCTGTACCTGACGCTGCACGATCTGCACACGCGCGACGTCGTGCCGGGGATTGTCGACTGGGGCGTTGCGCTGCGCGAAGCAGGGCAGTGGCGAATAGCGCTGCCGGGAGACCCGGCGTATACCACCATGTTCGAACGCCTTTCGCCCGATGTTCGCGCCCGGATTGATGACAGCGAATATCGCGCCGAAGCCGATCCGGTAATTGCCGCTGCGCTCACCCTCGATGATTATCAGTTCCCATGGGAAGATGGTCGCTGGGCGACGGTTACGCGCAGCTTTGACCGGCATGGAACCGGAAAAATCGATTTTGACCTGAGCGGGCGGGCTGTCACGGCGGCCAAGGACGGCATCGTGGTCTATGCCAACGACAGTTACAACCGCAACACTTACGCCTCCGGCGCGTGGTGGTACTGGAACACGATTGTGATCGAGCACGGCCCGCACGAGTACTCGCTCTATGGCCATCTTGAACCGGGCAGCATTGTCCCGCGCATCAAAGAACGCTGTGGCAGCGACCTGAGCCGCGCCAATTGTTTTGTGCCGGTTGAGGCGGGGGAGGTGATCGCCCTCGAAGGCAACACCGGCTATTCCCAGAACTATCATCTCCATTTCGAGACCGGCCAACGCTATGGCATCGCCGCTTATGTGGATGTCCACGATGGCGACGGTGACGGTGACCGGCGCGATCTGGTTTATGGAGCCTACATCTACGCCGAACACAACGTAGCGTTCACCGGCTATACGCCGGAACAGGTTGCGGGCTGGCCATGGGGAACGCTGCGTCAGGCGCTGCACCGGCCATCGCCACGCCCGAATGTCAATCTGGTCCGCAACGGCGACTTTTCGGACGGCGTGAACGAGTGGACTCCTTCGGGCCAATTGAACTGGGAAGTGCGCGACGGAGTCATGCGGGCGCTGCGTCTGCGTACAACCGAACCGCCGGAGTGGGCCGCCTTCTATCAGGATCTGGAAGTGGGCGCGCCGGCCGGTTTCCCGCTCGATATCGAGTTCGAGCTGGGCAACGCGAGCGCCATTGCCAAGTCGGTGACGGTGACGCTGATGAACGCCGCCGGGCGCCACTACGGGCAGGTTCAGTGCCGGTTCGAACTGCCGCCGGATACGCCGCTGCGTCCCTATCGCATTGAGGCAACGACGCCGGATACGTGGGCGCGCCTGCGGCTGGAATTCGCGTTTAATCCGCCCGATGGCTCGCCTGCCGCGCTGGTCGACAACGTGGTCGTCATGCATCGCCCCCGGCCAGCCGTTGCGACCATGTGCCACGGGCCTGATTCCCCGGCGTAGAACACCGGGTTGCAACCGGCTACGCTGGGCTGCGTATACAGACAACAGATGCACGATACGCGACGCGCGGTTGGGAAGAGGACGGCATGAGTAACCTGCTTGACACGTTAATTACCGTAATTGTTGGCTCGCTCTCGAACGTCACGCGAGGCTTTTCCGGCCAGTTGAGCGCGCTGGAGGACTTTTTCTACGTTAAGGTACGCGGGCTGTCTTTCATCGTGCTGGGCGCGCGCCAGACGGGCAAGACGACGCTGATTGAATGGCTGCGCCGCAACATGGCCTCGATCGAGGGCTTTGAACCCGATCCAACGGCGGCGGGCGGCATCTCCGTGCCCGATGTCAACGCGCGGCTTGACGACGGCAAGTACATCAAGCTCAAGCCGACACGGGATGTCGGCGGCGAGTACGCCATGTGGGAAACCGACTGGGTTGAACTGTTCCGCGAGGCCCAGCCGCGAGGCATCCTCTTCATGCTCGACCACACGGACGTGCATTTGCAGAAAGACGCGCTCAATTTCGTCCTGCAGATGATCGAGGACGAACCATCGTCGGCCCGCAATCTGCGCGCGTTTTACATCTTCGTCAATAAGTCCGACCTGTGGGCGGATGAGATGTCGCTCGACGAATTGCTCGCAAACTACCGCAACGAACAGAAAAGACTGCGTAGCCAGGCCGAGCGCTTCGGTTATGCGTGGTCGATTTCAAGCGGCAGTGTGCTTACGGGCGAGGGCATTAAGGACACCATGCGCCGCTTTGCCAACGCGATTCGGCCGCTGCCGAAACGTGTGTGATCATGCCCGCTGACGCTGAACCGGGACGTATCTCCAGAAAATAACGCAGGCCGTGTAGGAGCAAGGCGCTCTATGAGGAGCCTTCACGCTCCTGCACGGCAGCATCTACTATATCGTTTCGGCGGTTGCCGACCTGAGCAATGAAACAACTGACCATCGAGTATGTCTTTGAGGGCCACCGGCGTGGCTATAACATCACGTCCACGCGCGGAAACATCGACGACGCGACGCAGAAGCTCGTCTGGCGCAACGCCATGCCGCGCGGGCAGGGGTGGGGCGCAGCGGAATTTACCGGCGCGCGCTCGCTCAAATGCTTTCCGGTCAGCGAACGCGAGCAGGCACTGGCCGAGGTTTACGTGACCGATCTGGAGGACGAGCACGGGCGGCGCGGCATTCGCCGGGCGGTGGTCGATATTCTCCCGGTGGCCGAATGCGCCGAGCGACTGAACGAATACCTTGCATCCTATGACGCCTCTGTACAGACGCGGATCGAGCGCTTGCCGACATTTCTTCAATGGTGGCGTATCGTCACGGAAGCGCTGCCCTTGCTCGGCGGTGATGGCCGGGTTGTCCTCGCGTCTCCGTATGTCTCCGCGCGCGACTGGCAGCTTGTCGAAGCGCTGGTGCTGAAAGTTGCGCTGTCGCGGCTGCTTCCGCTGCGACGCTGGGGCAAAATCACGCCGTTCACAACCCTTGCGCTGGACGCGCGTGACGAACTGCGGCTGGTGGCGCTGCCTGCCAGTCAGGTGAACGGGGATGCAGCCATCGATCCGATCTATCTCGAACCCTGACGCTTGCGGACAACCTGTGACGCGCCTGACGTTGTGCCTGCGTTCGCGCGACGCCTCGAATGTTCCGGGGACGCGCAGGGCGATTGTTTCTCAAACGCTGTGGAGAACGCGGGGAAATGTTGCGGAAGTCAGGCACAATACTTTAAAATCGCTTCATAGCAGTTTAATAGTCTCCTCTTACTCTTGGCGCATGTGGCGCTTCATCCAATTTTCTCTCAGGAGGCCGGCTCTATGCGTAAAAAGCTGAGTATTTTTCTTGCTCTTGCACTGATGACGCTCCTGTCCGTTCAGGTCGCGGTCATGCAGGGGGACGAACTGGGGTCTGAATCGAACCCGATTCAGGTGTACTTCGTTCCGTCCGTCGAGGCGCAGACGATCATTAGCGGTGGCGAGGTAATGGCGCAGGCGCTGGAAGAGGCGACCGGCCTGAAGTTCGAAGTGGCCGTGCCGACGTCGTATGCGGCGACGGTCGAGGCCATGTGCGCTTCACCGGAAAATTCGATGGGCTTCATTCCCGCCGCCGGTTACGTGATTGCCAACAATCGCTGTGGCGTTCAGGTGGCTGCCGCCGCCGTCCGTAACGGCTGGCCGGTTTACTGGGCCGCCTATCTGGTTCGCCGCGACAGCGATATTTACGTGCTGGGCGATCTGGAAGGCCGTACCTGGGCATATCCTGACGCCGGTTCGACTTCGGGCTTCGTTGTGCCGTCGGTCGAACTGCAGGCTGCAGGCATTACGCCGGGCGACACGGTTGAAACCGGTGGTCATAACCAGACGGTTCTGGCTGTCTACAACGGCGAGGCCGACTTTGGCACGGTCTTCTTCAGCCCGCCGCTGCTGCCGGGCGCGCCATGGCGCATTGGCGACCTTCCCGAACCGTACGATCTCTCGGTTGACGAGTCGTACATCGGTGAGGATGGCAACCTGTATGTTGGTGAAGTCCGCATCATGGACGCGCGCGCCAACGTGCGTGAGACGGCTCCCGACGTGGTCGATCAGGTTCGTATCCTTGCTCTGACTTCGCCGATCCCGAACGACACGCTCAGTTTCGGCCCCGAATTCCCCGAAGACCTGCGCCAGCAGATTGTGGACGCGCTGCTTGAGTTCTCGCAGACCGAAGCGTGGGAACAGTCGATCGGCGGCCAGGACTTCTATGACTGGTCGAGCCTTGAGCCGATTACCGACGCGGCATATAACCCCGTTCGCCAGCAGTTCGAGATCCTCGGTCTGACCGAAGCGGACATTTTCGGCGGCTGAGAATTCGCGCCGGTTTTATCGAAAAAGGTATACTACGGGCAGGGGGAAACCTCTGCCCGTCGTTTTGATTATGACCGTAAGGCAGCGAGCGAATGCTCAAAATCGAAAATCTGACGAAAATTTACGATAACGGCTTCAAGGCGCTGGATAACATCAATCTGGAAATTCCCGATGGCCAGTTTGTGGCGATCATCGGCCTCAGCGGTTCGGGAAAATCGACGCTTTTGCGCTGCATCAACCGGCTGGTCGAGCCGACCGAAGGCCGGATCACGTGGCGTGGTTTGGACTTGACCGCCGCTTCCGACGAGGAAATGCGCCAGATTCGCCGGCGAATCGGCATGATTTTTCAGCAGTTCAATCTCGTCAAACGCTCCAGCGTGATCACGAATGTGATGTCGGGCCGGCTTGGCTACATCAATCCGATTTACAGCCTGATCAACTATTTCCCACGCGCGGAACGCGAGCGCGCGCTCCAGAACCTCGACCGCGTCGGCATTCGCAATCAGGCTTACAAGCGGGCGAGCGAGCTAAGCGGCGGTCAGCAGCAGCGGGTTGGCATTGCGCGCGCGCTGATGCAGGAGCCGGAACTGATGTTGGCGGACGAGCCGGTCGCCAGCCTGGACCCTGCCACCTCGCATTCCGTCATGAAATACCTTGAGGCGCTGAACAAAGAGGACGGCATTACCGTTCTGTGCAGCCTGCACTTTCTCAGCCTCGCGCGCGCCTATTCGGATCGCGTGGTGGCGTTGAAGGATGGCAAAATCGAATACGATGGATCTCCGGGAGAGATCGATAACGTGCGCTTCAAGCAAATTTACGGCGAAGACGCCGTTGAAGTCGAAATTCGCTAGGAGGGGCCATTGAACGAAACGCCACAACGTCGGCGTAGCGCGCTGCGGACGCTGCTCATCATACTGGCCGTCGCTGCCGGCTTGCTGATTTACTCATATGGCTGGACGGTAACTCGCATTAATCTGGATGAGCCGCAAGAGGAACGGCGGCTGACTAATGTCCAGAATGCGCTGCGCGAGTTGTTGTCCCCAAATCTCTTTACTCAGGACTATGAAATCGCCCGGCAAAACGCCGTCATCACCATGGGCGCCTGCCCTGAAGACTTGCCCGCCGAACCGCCGGTGCTGACGGGCACTGAGCCGGTTGTGGCGGTGTATCCGCCCTGTGGCACGCGGGGCGACAGAAT
>QGUR01000506.1 GCA_003242205.1 Chloroflexota bacterium
CCGCCGCGCGTCATTTGCAAGCTGCTGTAAACCTTGCCCGGCCGGCTGTCATACCGCCTATTGTCTCGGAGACGCCTGCGGGCGTCGCGCCAGGGACAAGCCCCCGCCTTTAGGCGTGGGGTATATGACGTTACTGGAAATGAAAACGGGCGCTACGTTCGTAGCGCCCGTTTTCATGGCAGGAACCGGTGTTAGTCGTCGCCCAGACCGAAGATCGCGCTGATTTCCTGTGTCGCCCGGCGTAGCTGGCCCGCGGCCGTATGCTCGTCTCGTGGCTGGGGCGGGCCGCCTGCCAGCCGGCGCTGCGCCGTATGCACGAGTTCGCCGGTAACCAGCACGGTGAAGTAAGCGAGCGCCGCCACGAACAGGGCGAGCGTCAGCAGATAGAGCACTCCCATGAGGTATGTCTCCCAATCCAAAGCCGCGACCTCATCGGAACCACAGCCGCGGCCAGCTTGCAGTCATGTGCACATTAAACATCCGCAAGCTGCCCGTATCATCCAACCATGGAGTGAAAACAGGCCGTACTTTGGATTGAGATACGCTGCCCAATCTGGCGCAGCGCGCGATGGACTGCTTGACGGGAAAAGACGGACGTTTTACATTTGAAGTCAGTCTCAGTGAGGAGTTAGTGTCAGCTTATGCAGATCGCTCCGGTGATTCGTGACGCGCGCGTCTGCTGTTCCTGTTGTCGGGCCAACCGCGACGGATTTCCGTGGGGGATCGTTTAAGCTGCCTGTTCGTTCCTGCTGACACTGCGCTTTGATCTGTTTTCGTGAGCAACCCCCGCGTCCGGGGGTTTTTTTATTTACAGGAGCATACGCCTGTGTCACCAACATCTATCTCTCGCCGTCTGACTTTTCTATTCCTGATCGTCCTGCTGGCCGCGCTTGCCGGGCAGACGGCGCTGCACGCGCAGGATGAGCGCGTGCTCGTCGTGGCGCACGCCGAATTTACCGACTCGCTCGATCCGGCGCGCGCTTTCTCGACCACCGCGTTCCTCGTTCACAAGGCCGCCTATCAAACGCTGGTCACGTTCCCTGCCGGTTCGACGGACTCGATTGAGCCGCTGCTGGCCGAAAGCTGGGAGACCAATGAGGACGGCACGGTTTACACCTTCACGTTGCGCGACGGCGTCGCCTTTGCCAATGGCGACCCGCTGACGGCTGAGGATGTTGCCTTCACCTTCAACCGGCTGAAGCATATCCGCGGCAACCCGTCGTTTTTGGCCGAAACCATCGCCTCTGTCGAAGCGCCTGACGAGCGTACCGTGGTGCTAACGCTGACGCAGCCCGACCCGACGATCCTCGCCAAGCTGGTGAATACCACCTTCTCCATCACCAACGCCGATCAAATACGGGCTGAAGGCGGCACGGATGCCGAGGACGCCGCCGAAACGGACGCGGCGGAAGCTTTCCTGAACAGCACCTCGGTGGGAACCGGCCCCTACATTCTGGAAAGCTGGGAACAACAGACGCGCACGGTGCTGGTTCGCAACGAAAACTACTGGGGAGAACCGCCTTATTTCGACCGCGTCATCATCAATAACATCCCCGAATCCGCCAGTCAGGCCGTGGCCGTGCAATCGGGCGAGGCGGACATCGCTACCGACCTGACACCCGATCAGGTTGCGGGCCTCGAAGGCAGCGAGGGCGTCAGCGTCTATCGTGGGCCGACCTCGAACCTGCATTTCCTGACGATGAATCAGGACCCCGAAATCGGCGGCCCGCTGGCCGACCCGACGGTCCAGCTTGCGATTCGCTACGCGCTGGACTATGAGGGCTATGTCGATATCTGGGGTGGTGTGACGCCGCCGTCGATCATCCCGATTGGCTTCCTCGGCGCGCTGCCGCAGGAACGGGCGTTCACGCGCGATTTGGACCGCGCTCGTGAATTGCTGGCCGAAGCCGGTTACGCGGACGGTTTCGAGACGACCCTCAGCTATCCGGCATGGACCTACCCCGGCGTGAACTGGGTAACCAACGCGCGGAAGATTCGGCCGCACCTGCCGAAAGTCGGTATTCGGTCAAACCTGAACCCACA
>QGUR01000225.1 GCA_003242205.1 Chloroflexota bacterium
CCAACGGGAATCCCCCACGTTACCCCAGACACCCGGCAACATGCATCTTTCAGGGCGGTATCCAGCTCTATCTTAGCCCTGCCGCCCGCGCAACGCTATGCTTTTCCGCCGATAATTTTGTTGCGGATGCCTATCAGCCCTTTGATCATCTTCTGGCTGGTCGAAAGCTGGTCGAGGCTTTCCAGACCAACTTCATAGGTCGCTGCGCCGGACATGATCTTGCCCTCGCGCAGTTGCAGGTCGCCCATAGCGATCAATGTTTCGCCATAGAGCGCCTTCTCGCCATGCTCTTTGAAGATATCGGCAGCCTGACGATAGCAGTTATAGGCCTGTTCCTTGTCGCCGATCGCGGCATAGACACCGCCCAGATTGCCGAGCGCCTTTGCCACACGCAGTTCGTCGTTGGCTTCCTGAAAGACCTGCAACGCCTCCTGCATCACATCCAGGCCTGCTGGTTTTCGCCGAGTGCACGGTGGACAAGCCCGATATTGGTCTGCATCTCCGCAGCGAGTAGGGGCTGTCCGTCGGCTTCATAGGCCAGCTTCGCCTGCTCGAAGACGCGCGCAGCCGCCTCATAATCGCGTTGCCGGAACAGCTTGACGCCTTGCTCCTGTAACTGTTGAGCGTCCGTCATGGGTTCAACTCCCTGATGCAACTACCTACATGGTGATGTTGAGAATGCTCTCGCCGATTCGGCGCAGGCGATCCGCCGGCATCTGGCTAAGCATCATGGCGATTTCGATGAAACCAACATGCAGTGGGTTGGCCGCGAACGCACGCACGTCTTCCGGTAATTCGACAAAACGCTTCCATTCTTCGCGCAGACTCAGGTATTCCCCAAAGTGGCTGTTGCTTTCCAAGAAATAACGCATGCTTTTTTTGAGCGCACTGGCGATAACGCTCAGTTCATGCAGCGGCAGCGTGTCCTCGCCCAGTTCGTAGCGTTCAAGCTGGCCGGCGGAGATGCCGGTCGCCTCGCCCAACGCTTCCAGCGTCATGTCTTCTTCCAGCCGCGCCTGACGTATTAGCGCGCCAATCATGCGGTCGCGGATCGCCAGATACTCACGCTGGGCTGCCGACGAGTATTCCTCGCGCTCCGCTTCGCGCGTGGTCGTGGACCAGAAGTGACTGACCGGCACGCCGAGATAATAGGCCAGGATTTCCAATTGCGGCAGGCTCGGCACCTGATCGCCGAATTCCCATGCCTCGATGTCTTCGGGCGCAACCTGCAACACGCGAGCGCAATCATCGAGGGAACGCCCCGCGTCCAGCCGCGCATCGCGCAACAGCACTCCGATCATCTTCCCTCGTATCCGGTACGCTTCGGCATGGTCCACCTGATGCTCAGTGCCGGCGCGTTCGCGCGCTTTTTCAAGCCGGTTCGAACTGTTTCCAAAATTCATCCTGTACTCCCAGCGCGCGGTCTCGCCTCATTATACAGACCTTTAACCGCGCGAATCCTTGACGCTTTTCACACATTGCCTTCGAGTCTACATCAAAGTGCCAGCCTGCGTGGTTTTACGCATGAAAAAGACTTCCCCATCAGCCTAAGCCACGCTTGCCAGGCCGGCATTGATAGAGCGCCATACCCGGTGCGCTTCGCTTGCGCTCGACAATAACGCAATGCGGATGCCGCGCTGGAGCGCAACTTTGTATGAAGCGCCAAACTTGGTTTATTCTCAACCTATCGCCCTGACAGACAACCGAGGAAGAACACCATGACCGCCCCGGAACGCGTCTGCCGGGTCATCCGGCCCGGAGACACCTACGAAGGCAAGCAGGGTTTTTCGTATTTCGAGGGGGTTTCCGCGCAGAATTGCGCCGCCGAGGGCATCTGCATGCACCTGCTGTCCATCCCGCCAGGTGGGCGCGCCAGAGCACATCTGCACGAGAACCACGAAACCGCCATTTATGTGCTGAGCGGCGAATCGTATATGTGGTATGGCGACAACCTGAGCCAGTACATGGAAATCCGGGCCGGAGAATTTCTATATATTCCACCCGGCACGCCACACTTGCCCGGCAACTTGAGCAGTACCGAGCCGTGCGTCGCAGTGATCGCCCGCACCGACCCCAACGAGCAGGAGAGCGTCGTGCTGCTGCCAGAACTGGAAACGCTGCCGCATTTGCAACGTTAGACGACATGAATCGAAAGGATGTTCGCAAACGCGGAAAAACGCGTTACAATCAACATTCGAGCACCCCCGCCTGTTGACGACCGTATCACCGATCATTAGGAGGCAGACAGACGATGATCCCCTTGAAAGCCCCGCACGCTTCCCGCACTCAATTGCTCATCAGTCTGGTGTTCGTGGCCTGTATCTTGCTGTCCACCTCTGTTCTCCGGGCGCAGGAAACCGGCGGCGTCCTGCGCGTTGGGATGAACGCGCCGGTCGTTCTTGACCCGGCGCTGCATGCCAATGATAGTGAAACAGCGTTTAACCGTGCTATTTACGATTACCTGATCGATATCGAACCAGACGGCAGCATCGCACCCAATCTGGCGACCGAATGGGAAATCAGCGATGACAATCTGACCTACACGTTTACGCTTCGGGAAGGCGTAACCTTCCACGATGGCAAGCCGTTCAGTTCGGCGGATGTCGTTTTCACCTTCAACCGTCTGAAAGAAGTTGGCTCCCCGGCGACGGGTTTGCTGGGCGAGTTTGAAGTTAGCGCGCCGGACGCAAACACGGTTGTCTTTACGCTTTCAGAAGTCAACGCCGATTTCCTGTATGGCATAGGCTCGCGCTGGGCGCTGATACTGCCCGAAGGGCAGAACGAACCCAACGTGCTGGCCGAAGGCAGCGATAACCCTTACGAGAACTTCAACGGCACCGGCCCATTCGTACTTCAGGAGTACAGCCCGGAAAATCGCTCGGTCTTCGCCGCCAATGAGAATTACTGGCTGGAAGGCGAGCCGCAGCTTGCCGGCATGGAGCACATCTATATCGCCGACGCCGTAGCACAGGTGGACGCGCTGCTGAGCGGCGAACTGGATTTCATTTTCCGCGTGCCAAGCACCCAGCTCGCGCGGGTCGATTCGGGTGACAACGTCGATGTCCTGCAGGTTCCGACCGCGCAACACGCGACTATCCGTATCCGCACGGATGAAGGCCCCGGCGTCGAAGTCGCCGTGCGGCAGGCGCTGAAATACGCCACCGATCGCGAACTGCTGAACGAACTGCTGCTCGACGGGCGCGGAATCATCGGCAATAACGATCCCATCGGTCCGGTGTTCGCCGCTTATTATGCCGACGACATCGAAAACCAGCCCTATGACCCGGCGCGGGCCTGCGAACTACTGGCCGAAGCCGGTTATCCCGAAGGGCTGGACATGACGCTCTACGTGCCCAACGCCTTCGAATATCCCGATCTGGCGACGATCCTGCAACAGCAATGGGCCGAAGCCTGCATTACCATCGACATCCAGGTGCGCGAGGAGAACCTGTACTACGACGTCAGCAACGCCGAAAACTATTTCGACGTCCAGCTTGGCATTACGGGCTGGGGATCGCGGCCCATCCCGCAGCAATACCTGCAGGAAGCCTATGCCAGCGATGCGCCGTATAACGAAACCCGCTGGTCTGACCCTGAACTCGATGAATTGATCGCCGAGGCCCGCGTTACGACCGACGAAGCCGCGCGGCGTGAGGTCTACCACCGCATCAGCGAGATTTTCGCCGAGCGCGGCCCCATCATCGTGCCTTATTTCGCGCCCATGAACGGAGCCGTGCGGAAAGGCGTCGAAGGGCTGCAAATGGACCCGTATCCCGGCCTGACCGACTATCGCGGCGTGTCGATTACGGAAAGCTAACTTGACTGCTCCTCAGGCAATACCCTCTCCCCTGCCGGCCTCACGGCCCGGGGGAGAGGCAGGTTCGCCTGCGCCCTGCGTTCAAAGCGTTCGGGCTTCAGGAATCGCTGCCGGTGAATGAGGAGCCGCAACAAACGCTACTTTCATGATCGCTTCCCAACCACCCGTCATGCCACCTTCCGCCAGCGCGGAAGCGGACACCCAACCGCATTCAGGCGGGCCGCGCCGGGTGTTTGCCCGCGCGCTGGCGCAGCTTACGCGGCGTCCGCTGACGTTGCTTGGGCTGTGTATTGTCATCCTGTTTCTGTTCGTTGCCGTGTTCGGCCCGGCCATCGCGCCGTATCGCTACGATACCATCATTCGTGGCGCGGCGCGCCAGCCGCCTTCCGCCGAGCATCTGTTCGGCACCGACCGTCTTGGACGCGACGTCTTCAGCCGTGTGGTATGGGGCGCGCGCGACATCATCTTCCTGCCGGCGGTCACCACGGCCCTGTCCGTCATCTTCGGAACGTGCATCGGCCTGCTGATCGGCTATTACGGCGGCTGGCTGGATGAAATCGTCTCTCGCGCACTCGATAGCCTGCTGGCGATTCCGGCATTGGTGCTGGCACTCGTTATGCTGGGAACGATTGGCCCCTCACCTTTCGGCATCATTGTGGTGATCGTCATGCTGTACACGCCGATTGTCGCCCGCGTCGTACGCAGCGCCACGCTGAACATTCGCAGCCAGGGCTTTGTCGAGGCGGCCCGGCTGCGCGGCGAATCAACTCTCTACATCCTGTTTCAGGAAATTTTGCCGGGTGTCCTCCCGGCCCTGACGGTCGAAGCCGCGCTGCGTTTTTCGTATGCCATCTTCCTGACCGCGTCGCTCGGCTTCCTCGGCCTCGGCGTCCAGCCGCCGTCGCCCGACTGGGGGCGGATGGTCAACGAAGCGCGCGACTCGGTTTCCCAGACGCCGTGGGCCTTGTGGGCTCCAGCCGGCGCAATTGCCATCCTGATCATCGGCGTCAACCTGCTGTCCGATGGGCTGCGCCGCATTTTTCGATATGAAGGGCAGGTCGAATGACCGTACCCGTTCTGCAAGTCGAAAACCTGAATGTCGATTACCGGCTTGAGCGGCAGTGGCTGAATGCCCTGCGCGATGTATCGCTGACGATCAACCCGCTGGAAATTCACGGGCTGGTCGGCGAAAGCGGCAGCGGCAAGACGACGCTGGCGCTGGCGTTGATGCGCTATCTCGCGCCGAATGCGCGCATTTCATCCGGCACGATTAGTCTCGACGGCGATGACCTGCTGGCGAAATCTCCGGCGGACATGCGTCGTATCTGGGGCAAGGACATCAGCCTCGTGCCCCAGGACTCGCTGGCGTCGCTCAACCCATCCTATCCCGTGGGCGACCAAATAGCAGAGGTTACGCGGCGGCATCAACGGCTGTCGCGCCGGGAATCGTGGCGGCAGGCGGTTGAAATGCTCCGGCGCGTGAAGCTGGCCGACCCGGAAACGGTCGCGCGACGCTATCCACACCAGCTTAGCGGCGGCATGCAGCAGCGCGTCACCATCGCCATGGCGCTCAGCACGCAGCCGCGCCTGCTCATCCTGGACGAACCGACGACCGCGCTCGATGTGACCACGCAGGCCGTCATTCTCGACCTGTTCCGCGAGTTGATCCGCGCAAACAACGCCGCCGCGCTCTATGTCTCACATGATCTGGGCATTGTGGCGCAGCTTTGCGACCGGGTGACGGTGCTCTACGGCGGCGAGGTAATGGCCAGCGGTCCGGTCGCCACACTATACCGGCAGCCACTCCATCCCTACACGATCGGCCTGCTCGCCAGCCTCCCCCGCCCCACGCCGGGCGTCGAGACACGGCTACCCGCGATTGAAGGCGCTGCGCCTTCACTGGCCGAGCGACCTCGCGCCTGTGTATTTGAACCGCGCTGCCCGGCGGCGATCCCGCTTTGCGCCGAGGTCAAGCCAGCCCTCGAAAAGCTTCCCGACGGCCGGCTGGTGAAATGCCACCGCTGGCGCGAAATCGCCAGTGGCGCTGTACAGCTTCCGACAGCGCCAGTACAGCAGACCACAAGCGCCCCACCACGACAACGCACCGTGTTGCAGGCTGACGGCGTGACCAAACGTTTTGGAGAGAGCAATTTGCTTGATCAGATTTTGGGCCGCGCCAGCAAGCCGGTGCGAGCCGTCGATGGCGTGTCGTTACGCATCCGGGAGCGTTCGACGCTGGGACTGGTCGGCGAAAGCGGCAGCGGCAAGACGACGCTGGCCCGCTGCATCGTCGGCCTGACGACTGCCGACGAAGGCGAACTCGAGCTGCTCGAAGTGCCACTGGCGAATGCTCTGTCCCAACGCTCGCGCGATGAACTGCGAAACTTGCAGATGGTGTTTCAGAACCCGAACGACGCGCTGAACCCCTATCACACGGTTGGTCAGGCGCTGGCGCGCACCATCCGCCGGCTGAGCGCGGAACGCCTGACCGATGAGGACATCCGGCAGCGCATCGCCCAATTGCTGGCCGCCGTCCGGCTTCCGGCCGAGTATGCCGGACGCTATCCCGCCGAACTGAGCGGCGGCGAAAAACAGCGTGTCGCCATCGCCCGCGCCTTTGCTGCCAACCCGGCGCTCATCGTGGCCGACGAGCCGACATCAGCATTGGACGTGTCGGTGCAGTCCGTTGTGCTCAATCTGCTCAAAGACCTGCGGGCGCGTGAAAGCGCTTCCTACCTGCTGATCTCGCACAATCTCGACGTCGTAGCCTATCTGGCCGACTGGATCGCCGTCATGTACCTTGGCGAGATCGTGGAAGAAGGCGACGCCGACGATGTTTACAACCCGCCCTCGCACCCGTATACCGAAGCGCTGGTGTCGGCGCGGCCCGTTCCCGACCCGGCCGCCAGGCAGAAGATCATCCGGCTGGAGGGTGAAGTACCAAGCGCCCGGCATCTTCCCAGCGGCTGCCGTTTTCACACGCGCTGCCCGCGCAAGCTCGGCGCAATCTGTGAGACGGAAGCGCCGCCCTGGCGAGATGCGGGCGATGGCCATTTCATTCGCTGTCACATTCCGGTGGACGAACTGGCCGAGCTTCAGGCCGGGCCGCCCGACTCGAAACATGAGGACCGCTGAGCCATGCTGCGCTATCTGATCCGCCGCCTGCTCCTGCTTGGGCTGACGCTGCTGATCACATCTGCTATCGTGTTCGCGCTGACGCAGCTTTTGCCCGGCGACGTTGCTCGCCTGATCCTCGGACGCGAAGCGCAGCCCGAAGCCATTGCCAATCTGCGCGAGCAGTTGGGCCTGAACGATCCGATCCCGCAACAGTATGTCAACTGGCTGATCGGGTTTCTGAACGGCGACTGGGGCTATTCATTCGGCAGCGGCAACCCGGCGATTCGCCCGCTCGTCATGGAGCGCCTCGGCTACTCGATGCGACTGGCGCTACTGACGCTGGCCATCGCCGTGCCGTTATCGGTCACGCTCGGCGTAATCGCCGGGCTGAAGGAAAACACATGGATCGACAGCGCCATCTCGCTGGTTTCGCTGTCCATCGTCGGCCTGCCGGAATTCGTGACCGGGCTGGTGTTGATCAACACGTTCGCGCTCAGTCTTGGCTGGTTTCCCGCCAGCGCGACGGTTTCCGCGAATGATCCCATTGACAAGTGGCTACCGCAGTTGATCCTGTTATACA
>QGUR01000226.1 GCA_003242205.1 Chloroflexota bacterium
CGCGGCGCTGTTGCCGACGTTGCCGCCGGAACCGGTGGCCGGCTCCAATTACACGGGCAGTGGCGTGCTTGTCAATCTGGCCGTGACGCAGCGTACATGGCTGAGCATCGAAACCGATGGCGTTCAGCAGTATGCCGACATCACGACGCCGGGGACGACCATCGAAATTCCGGCTTTGAACACCGTCGTGATCAAGGCAAGCAACGCGGCGGCGCTCGATGTTGTCTGGAACGGGCAGCCGCAACGTCCGTTTGGCGGCCGAGGGCAGGCTGTGGATATTATCTTTACAGAAACCGGTGTGCAGGTAAGCTCCGGCCCGGGCTATGATCCAACGTCGCCGTTTACGCCCACGCCGCTGCCGACCGAAGCGCTTGACATTCAGGCAGCCATTCTGGAACTGACGCCCAGCGATACGCCGGGGCCAAGCCCGACGCCGAGCGACACGCCGACGATTACGCTCACGCCCAGTGACACGCCGACGCCGAGCGACACACCGACCATTACGCTCACGCCGACGATCACGCTGACGCCGAGCGATACGCCAACGGCGACGCTGACGCCGACGATTACGCTGACGCCAACCAATACCCTGACGCCGTCGCTGACGCCAACGCCGTCGTTAACGCCGACGCCAACGCTGACCCTGACGCCATCGCCGACGGCGATTCTGCCGCCGCGACAGACGCCGGTGAATCCCACGCCGACTAAAGACGGAGCCTGAGAGCGAATGTCTCGCAAGAACAAATATTTCCTACTGAGTCTGGGCTGTTCCAAGAACACGGTTGACTCCGAGAGCATGGCGCAAGTCCTCAACCAGCACGGTATGCGCGGCGTCGGCGATCCCGATTCGGCGGAGGTGCTGATCGTCAATACCTGCGGTTTTATCGACGCGGCCAGACAGGAGTCGATTGACGCGCTGCGCGAGCTGGTCAATAACCGCCGCGCCGGTCAGATGGTGATCGCCGCGGGCTGCCTGTCGCAGCGTTATGGGGCCGAGGTCGTCGCTCAGGTTCCCGGTCTCGACGGCGTGATCGGCACGCGGCGCTGGATGGATATTTTTGACCTCATCACCCGGCTGCGCGCTCGCCGGCATCCCGAACCGCTGTACCACCTGCCAACCGAGGCTGAAGTCGTCGGTAGCGACGAGCGGGGCGTTCTGCGCGCCAGTCTGCAGGGAGCCAGCGCCTATCTGAAAGTGGCCGACGGCTGCCGCCGTCCGTGCGCCTTCTGCGCCATTCCGAAAATCAAAGGCACTGCCGTCAGCCGCCCTATCGAAACGATTGTCCGCGAGGCCGTCGATCTACAGGCGCGCGGTGTGAAGGAACTCATCCTGATCGCACAGGATACGACGGATTACGGCCATGACCTTGGCCTGAAGGACGGTCTGGCGCATTTGCTGGACGCGATTGTCGACGCCGCGCCCGACATTCCGTGGATTCGCGTGATGTACGCCTATCCGGGGTATGTGACGCCGCGGCTGATCGAAACCATGGCGCGTCACCGGCAGGTGCTTCCCTATCTGGACATGCCGCTCCAGCACGGCAGCCGTTCGACGCTGCTGCGGATGCGCCGCCCGGCCAAAATCGAATGGGTGTACGAGACTGTCGAGCGCATGCGGCAGATGCTTCCCGGCCTCGCCGTGCGAACGACGTTCATCGTCGGCTATCCGGGCGAAACCGACGCGGAGTTTCAGGAATTGCTCGACTTCGTGCGCGACATGCAGTTCGACCGCGTCGGCGCGTTCAAATATTCATTCGAGGCCGGCACGCCCAGCGCCGAGCTGCCGGGGCACGTCGAGCCTGAGGTTAAGGAAGCGCGTTGGAACGCGCTGATGGAGCTGCAGCAGGGCATCAGTCTGGCGAAAAACCAGTCGTTTGTCGGCAAAACGCTCGACGTGCTGGTGGAAGGTCACGGCCATGCGGAAGATGAGAATGGCGAATTGACCGGCGATGTCGTCTCGCTGGCGCGCAGCTACCGCGATGCGCCGGAAATCGACGGTTATGTGCTGGTCGAGGGCGAGTTGCCGGTGGGCGAAATCGTGCCGGTGCGCGTGACCGGCGCGACTGCTTATGACCTGATCGCCACGCCGGACGTCGCGGGGCCGCTGGTGATCCAGCCGGGGCAGGTCATCAGCGAAGGCATGATTAACCTGAGCGATATTCAGGGCTAAAAGCTATCTATCCTTCAGGCTGCCAGCTTCGAGCCGGTTGTTGCAGCCATCACGCGGTCGTTTCGCGCGGCGGGGGGGTGACTTTCTCCGCGCCCTGCCCGCGCCGCACGACGAAATGATCCATGTCACGGGCCACATATGCGCCGGGGAACACGCTCCGCGCCTCTTCGATGATGTCCGCCTCGCGGTAGCGCCGCGAGACGTGGTTGAGGACCAGCGTCCGCACGCCTGCCTCGCGGGCCAGCAGCGCGGCCTGCTTGGCGGTCAGGTGGCCGAAATCGCGGGCGACGTCCGCTTCGCTTTCCAGAAATGTCGCCTCGATGACCAGCAAGTCGGCGTCCTGCGCGACCTCGCGCAGATTATCCGTGCGCCCGGTATCGCCGATATAGACCAGCTTTGCGCCGCGTATCTCCTCGCCGAGCACCATGTCCGGCGTGATGACGCGCCCATCGGCCAGCGTGACGGCCTCCCCGCGAACCAGTTGGCCGCGCTCCGGGCCGGGCGGCACGCCCAGTCTGTCGGCCACGTCGGCGAGAAAAGGCCGCCGCGACTTCTCCTCAAACAGAAAGCCGAAGCAGCCCGGGCCGCGGTGCGTCACCGGGAACGCGCTGATGGTGAAGTCCTTGGCCGAAAAGAACGGCCCCGGTTTCAGATCCACCAGATGAATCTCGATTGGCAGGCGCTCAAAATCGAGCACGACGCCGTAAAGCAGCCGCTGCACGCGGTCGAGCGCCGAGGTGCCGCCGTAGATTTCGATCTCGTTGATATTTTCCCAGCGCGCGAAGGTCGAAACCAGCCCTCCCAGACCGAGAATGTGATCCAGATGGCCGTGCGTGAGCAGGACACGATTCAGCCGCTTGAAACCGATACCGCTCCGCAGGATTTGCCGCTGCGTGCCTTCGCCACAGTCCACCAGAAAGCGGTGCTCGCCCGCCAGAATGGCCTGCGATGTCAGCCCGCGATGGACCGAGGGCGCGGAAGCGGAGGTTCCAAGAAAGACAATTTCAAACATCGGCACTCGTTTCAGTTACTGGTAATCATGATTTCAGGCAGGAAGACGCGCGTGCCGCGCTGCTCGTCGCCATCGAAGACGGGAAGGCGCGTGTCGGTGTTGTCTTCATACGCGCCAATCGACACCTGATAGCGACCGGCGGTGAGCACGTTGGGCAGGCGCACAAACGTGACCTGAATGAAGATGTCTCGCGGTTGAAGCTGGGCCGGCAGTACGCTCAGGACGTCGCTCTGCGCCGCGATGGACACCGGGTCGAACAGCACGTGCGTGAACAGCCGCAAATCCGAAGGAACCACGCCGTCCACGCGCCAGTAGGATACGATGGTGAGATAGTCGCCGGGCCGGTATGTCTGGCTGGCAAACGGCTCGTAGCCCAGAAAGGTCACGTTGCCGCCAAAACGCACTGGGGGGAACGTCGGGGCAACGCCGCCGGGTGACTCAGGCGCGTAAGACACGGGCGCAGTCGTGGTGAAACGCCCAACGGTATCGGCCAGATTGCGGGCGACGTCGAGGCGAACGACCGATGCGCCGGGCATCCCCGGCAGGTGGATGATTTCTCCCGCCGACAGCCAGTTACGAATGCTGGCGTGCGCGTTTTCCAGCGCGCTGCTGTCCAGAAAAACGACCTGCTGGACTTCGCCACCATCTGCCAGAACCAGCGCCACACCGCAGTTGGCATAGCGTAGCGGCACGTTCGGGCGATGCATCATCAGCGCGAGGATTTCGTAGTTTTCCAGCTCTGGCGTGGTGGCCGGGTTGAGATTGCTGACGCATAGCACGGTGGGCAGGGAGCCGGCCGTCTGGTCGAGATAATGCGCTGCATAGGCGAGGGTCGAGCGATAAAGCGTATGAACGCTCGGCAGCGCGGGCCAGCGGTTGAACAGGTCGCGGCTCGTCCAAACGATATTGAAGCCGAAGAGCGCGACCAGCGCCAGCCAGAAAACCGGGCGCGAACGTGCCGGAACGCCCGTCGCCAGCGCGCTGACGCCAACGCCGAAAAACAGCGCGATCAGCGGCAGCAACAGCGACATGGCCACGAAATCGGGGCTGGTTGTACGCATCAGCGTGACAGGCGCAAGCGCGACGGTCGCCAGCAGCGGCATGATGAAACGCGACTGGTGAAAATAACGCAGCGCGACGACCACGCCGAGCACGAGAAACAGGCCGCTGACGAGGTCGATCATGGGCCGCCCTGGCAGGTTGACCAGCGCGTTCTGGTCGCCGACCAGAAACAGGCCGCCCAGACCGCGCATGACGCTGGAAACGGCCTCAGGCCGCGTCGTGACCATGTTTTCAAACAGCCGGGCAGGGCCGGAGAGTTCGCGCAGGCGGATGCTGGAGATGAGATAGGGCATGGCGACCACGATCATGATGACGAGCGCGAAGCCGATATAGCCAAGCCGCCGCCGCGACATCGGCCGCCGTACGATCATGTAGGCGATAAAGACCATGCTGAACAGCGCGATGATGAAATGCGCTGGATGTACGTAAAAACCAGCGCCGAGCAGCAGCCCCAGAGCCGTGAACGGCGTTGTGCGGGCGCGGCGGCGCATGTCGCCATCGGGCAACGAAAAAGCGCGGGCGAAGGCGAGGAGGATGCCTGTCAACAGCAGCGGCAGGGCGCTCTCGCGGCTGATCATCCGCGACATCATGACCGGCAGCATGCCGACGCTGAGCAGCGCCATCGCCGCCACTGCTGCCGTCGGGGTATAGAGGCGTTTCACCAGCGCGTAGACCGCCGCAAGCGTCAGCAGGCCCAGCCACACCGACAGCATACGGTAGCCGATCAGCCCGCCGCCGCCGGCGCCGGTTGTCACCGTCAGGATCGTCTGGTAAAGGCCCTCTCTGCCTTCACCGCCGAGATCATAAAAGACTTCAATCCGCCCCTGACGCGCGGTTTCGGCGATGCGGATATCGTTGATTTCGTCGTTGTGGAAACCCGGCGGATGAGTAGACAGCCCCCATAGTCGAAAGCCGGCGGCGATCAAGAGCAATATAACCGCGAGGGCGTTACCCATCCTGCTAGACAATCGAATTCCTCAGTTCACAATGCTGTCGCCCAGGCGGTAAAGGCCAGAACGAGTATCCCGAGTACAAGATTGATCCAGGCAAGGCGCTGTTCCCGTTGTCGGTGGCGACGGGCTTCGTCCGGATCGGCCTTGCCATGTTCGGCAAGCAGGCGCGCACGTTTCAGCGCGGGCGCGACGACAAACTGGAGCGCCAGCCCACAGCCGAACATGCCGAAAATGGCAATATGCTTCAGGAGAATAACGCGGCTCCACTCGTTGGTGAATTGTAACATGCCGTCATAATTCGGGTCACCCGTCATCTGGATCAGCCCGGTCACGATCAGGACGACCAGACTGAAATTGCTGAGCGGGATGAACCGCTGGCGCAGCCGGTCGCTCAGGGCGTCCAGCGCCGGGTTTGCATCCAGCGCGCGCCGGGCCTCTGGCAAAACCAGCACGGTCAAAATCACCAGCCCGCCAATCCAGACCACGGTCGCGATCAGGTGAAAAAAGTAGCTGATGGCAAGAATCGTTGTATCGGGCGTTGGCATGTCCTGTTATCCTGGCGCTCCGGCTTCGGTGCAAAACTCGATTGGCGCGAGGCCAAGCGCTTGCGGGCTGTCGGGCTCTCTCGCCGGTATGACGCGATTGCCGCAATACTTTTCCATATTTGCCAGCGCGACATAGGCCGGCGTTTGCCAGCCTTCAGACGTAAAAATGCTCCAGTGGTACTCCTCATTTTTGGGAGTCCACCGGGGGTCGGCGATATAGATCGCCGACATCAGACCTATCCAGGGCCGCCAGTGAAATGCCGCGTAACGGTAGGCCGCGACCAGATGGCGCGCCTGGGTTTTTTCGTCGACGGCAAACCAGCTATACGCGGGATTGATATTATCGCGCGTCCACCCGACTTCCAGAATGGCCATCTGCCGGGCGGCGTCGCCGTTGGCGACCATGATTTTACGCAGGTCTTCCACGCGGCGAAAGGTAAAGAAGCGCTGGCTGCCGCGCGCCTCGGCTTCATCCGGGCTGAGTTCGGGGTGAGAATAGCCGGGCGCGTGAACGCCGACCACATCAATATAGCGCTGAAAGCCGGCGTCATACAGTTCCTGCAGGAAAACATCGTCGGGGTGGGCGGTTGCGTCGTAGTTGCCGGTTGGAGACAACCCGGCTGAGATCAGAATCGCGTCGGGGTCGGCGGCGCGGATGGCCTCGCTGCATGCCCGGAGCAGTTCGACGTATCCTGCCGCATCCGGCGGGTTGTTGCCCCATTCGCGCGCCAGATTAGGCTCGTTCCAGATCTGGTAGGCAGCGATGCGGCCCCGGTAGCGGCTGGCAATCGTGCCGCAGTAACGCGCGAAATCGCCCAGATCGGCGGGCGGCGAGTCGAGGAATTGCGAGGCGTCAGCGCCGGGCGGCAAAGCCCAGTCTGGCGTGTCGCTCAGCCGCGCGACAAGGCTGAGGCCGCGCCGCTCGACCTCTTCCAGCAGCCGGTCTGCGTTGGCGAAATGCAGCTCGCCTTTCACCGGCTCGACATCCTTCCAGGCGAACGTTTGCTTGACATGGCTGAAGACCATCGTGCGGATGGAGTCGAGCCGCAGCGCCGCGATGGTCGGGTCCCACCAGAGGAATGCCTGAACGCCGTAGGTGAGCGACTCAAACGGCGGGTTCGTGACCGCCCGGCCCATGAAGGGGTCGGTGGACGAGGTGGAGAACCAGAGAACAGGCACAAAAAACAGGGGAAGGGCCAGTCTTCGCAGACCGGCCCAACCCCTGCGTTTCTCTAAGCGCGACATTAAGTGCCTCGGCCGGCGTTGTTTTCCGCAAGCCACTCCTTGACCGCATCGAACGCCGGGCGGAAGGTGGTTCCCGGCCCGATGAGCGAATAGGGCACATTATCGTTCGACGGGTCCCAGCCGGCCTGCGGGCCGTAATTCAGGTTCCAGATGAAGGCCAGGCGCACGAAGCCCCATTCCTGCATGTTATCGAGCGCCTGCACAGTGAATTCGGCCTGCTCTTCCAGCGTGTTATCGAGCGCGAATTCAAAGCCTTGCGGATAGCCGTCAAGGTCTTCGGAAGAGGGCCAGCCGAATTCGGTCACGCATAGCTTCTGGTCGCCGCCCGCGTTGGCGATCTTGGCGGCGTAGGTCTGCAGCGTGCTGCGGAAGCTCCAGCTTCGATGCCGGTTGTCAAACGGCCCACGGAAACGCGCGGTTGGGTCGTTCGGCACGTTGTCATACGTGTAGTTCGGGCTGATGTTATAGCCGTTGTGGTGCGGGCAAACAAAGTAGGCGGAGGTGAGATCCCCGCCCTAAATCA
>QGUR01000507.1 GCA_003242205.1 Chloroflexota bacterium
CTGGGGCTCGAAGATTTTTATAAGCTCCACCGGCCCAGCCAGCCCCCCCCCCAGGCGCTTCGCCCCCCCGCCGGCCCCGCGCGGCAATTTCCAACTGGCGCTGGCGCTGTTCGTATACCTGATACAGTTCCAATTGCTGGCGCACGGCGTCGTGCTGCGCGCCGTCATAGCCGAGCGCCTCCTGCTCGCGATCCAGCGCCGCCAGTTCTTCGCGCAGGTCGTGCGCGAAGTCCTCATCGGCCAGTATGCGCTCCAGTTCGGCGCGGCGCGCCTCATATTCGCTCAGCCGCTGGCGGGCATCGTTAGCGGCGTCAACGCCGGTCTGCAGGGCGGCGGCGCGCTGCTTCCGTGTTTCCAGCCGCTTGAGTTCGGTTGCCAGCTCGGTCGCCGCCTCTTTTTTCGCCGCCAGTTCGCTGCCAATCTGCTCGATACGCTGGGCATTGGCGCGGTAGCGGTCGCCGCGCTCGCTACCTTCCCGGCGCAAATCGACCAGCAACTGCTGCCGGTGATCCTCGGAAAGTGGCTGGCCGCACAGCGGACAGTCGGGCGCATCCAGCATCTCGATCTGGTCGATGCGCTTCTTGAGCGCGTTCATCTCGGTACGCAGGACGCCGTTCTCGCCCGCCAGTTCGGAGCGCTCCTTTTCGAGCGCGGTCAGTTCGTCCTGAAACTGCTGGTATTGCGCCTGCAGGTCTTCCAACGCGGCGACTTCGGCCAGCACCTCGGCCAGTTCGTCCGGGCGGGCCGTGGCGATCGTGCGTTCCAGTTGGGCAATCGTGCTCTGGCATCCAGCCAGCTCATTGCGGATTTCGTTACGCGCCGCGTCAACTGCGCGTTCCAGTTCGTGCCGGCGCATTTGCAACGCGTTCAACTGCCTGAATTTCTCGTCAAGCGAGTTGTCGCGCTCTCGCGCCGCCTGCAGCACGGCGTAGCCTTCCTCGATCTCCACGCGGGCCAGCAGAATTTCCTCAAACTCGGCGGCCCGCTGGCGCTGGCGGGTGATTTCCCGGTTGATGTTCTCGATATCGCGCTGGCATTCGCGCAGGCGTCGCTCCTGAGCGACTTTCTGCTCCTGCGCGTTACGCAGGTCGGCGGGCGCGGTTTCGACTTCGCGCAGGCGTGCCTCGGCTTCTTCCAGCGCCGCCTTGGCCTCGGCCTGAGCGCGTTCCGCCTCGGCCAGCTGGGCGCGCAGTTCAGGCTCGCGCTTCAGGTCTTCGTCAATCGCCTGCATTTGCATGTCATAGCCCGCCAGCGTTTCGCTGATGGTCTTCAGGCGCTGCTTGACCGCTTCCTCATAGGCTTCCCAGCGGTCGAGGCCGAGGATATCGGCCAGAATCTGCTTGCGCTGGGCCGGCGGTTTGGTCGTGAAGGCGTCGGCCTTGCCCTGCTGCAAAAACGCTGAATGGACAAACGTCTCGTAATCGAGGCGCAGCAGGTCGTTGATCTTCTGCTGTGTCAGGCGCGTGGACGACTCGCTGCGGGTTTCAAGCTCACCATTATCCCGAACCAGAAACAGGTCGAGCGCGCCCGCCCCGCCTGACTTGCGCGTGCGCCGCCGGACGACGCGATAGACCGCGCCTTCCTGCTCGAAATCGAGCTGCACGTACATATCGTTCTGGCCCAGATGCACCAGCTCTTCATCGCGGCGGGCGCGCGCCTTGCCCCACAGACACCATGTAATCGCGTCCAGCAACGACGATTTGCCTGCGCCGTTCGCGCCGGTGATGCAGGCGAGATGGATGCCTTCAAAAATGATCGGCTCTGGCGAACGATAGGCGAGAAAGTTTTTGATTTCGAGGCGTAGAGGAAGCATAACGATCCGAATAAGCGTTAAGAGAAAAGAATTGCCTCATTATAGCGGTTATGCGCCGTCTAGAACAGGCGTCCTAAATCGCGTTGCAAGAATGTCATAGACCCCACGCCTAAAGGCGGGGGCTTGTCCCTGGCGCGACGCCCGCAGGCGTCTCCGAGACAATAGGCGGTATGACAGCCGCCCGTGCAATGTTTCTAGCCGCGTTGACATCGGCATGAGC
>QGUR01000227.1 GCA_003242205.1 Chloroflexota bacterium
AAAACCGCCCCCTAACCACGGCAAAGGTCTGCATCAAGTTATAATGGTCTTGAACGGTCAACTGGAAACGTATTGCCAATGTCCCCTGTAAACCTGTATCAGTGGATTCCGTCTCATCGCCAGGAGATTATCGACATCGCAAACCGGTAATGGCGCGCGAAATGTGCGTATTTTCGGCTCCACGGCACGAGGAAAAGCCGGTCCAGAAAGCGATATTGATGTGCTCGTCGATCTATCCCGCCCCTGGAGCTTGTTCGACCGTATGGGCATGAAACCGGATCTTGAAGACTTGCTCGGTCGAAAAGTTGACCTTATCGTAGCAGATACGCTGCGAAGCCCGATTCGCGAACAGGCGTTACGGGAAGCGGTGCCACTGTGATCAAATCCTGTTCGTCCTGTCCGATTTAGAGTCAAAGAGCTGAGAGAATACTCTTGCGCTCAGATAAAACGCCCCTCTCCGGCAACATCCAGAGAAGGGCGTTTTTCGTCGCTGGAAGTAGTTGACGTCGCTAAACCGCGCGTTTTTCGCCAGAGGCTGCCGTCGTGCTTTCAGGCTGTGGCGCGTTGCGGCGACGAATGATGAACAGCACGAGCGCCACCACAAATGCGACCACCGTCGTCGTCTGCGATGAGTTGATCGTCGTGCCGGGAATCCAGGCGATTTCGACACGCAGGAACTCCAGCAGGAAACGAATGACGGAGTACTGCATGACGTAGAGCAGGAAGATATCGCCCTGACGCAGGTTGTAATTCCGCCGCCGCTGGAAGATGTTGAGCAGCACGATGAAGGCGATCAGATTCCAGAGCGATTCGTAGAGAAACAGCGGGTGAAAGCGGGTGTCGAGCGGATAATCAATCAGGCTCCGGTATGGATCGACGCGATGCGCCGAGTCAATCGTAATGCCCCATGGCAGCGTGGTCGGCGTGCCGTAGAGTTCCTGATTGACGTAATTGGCCCAACGACCAATGGCCTGCCCCAGCGGCAGGACGACAGCGGCGATGTCGAGCCAGTGACCAACGGAGAGGTTATTCCGGCGCAAGTAGATGTATGCGCCAAGCAGACCGCCAAGCACCGCGCCGAAAATGCCCAGACCGCCTGACCAGATCGCCAGCGGGCCATTCTGCAGGTTGGTGAAGTTTTGCAGGAACCAGACGGTGTCCATGCCCTGCTCCACCAGCGCCGCCGGCGGGAATAGCACGAACCACAACCGCGCGCCGATAATCGCCGGGATGATCGCCCACGTCAACGCGCCCCAGATGTGATCCGGGTCGTCGCCTTCGCGCCGGGCAATGCGCGCCGCCACCCACGCCGCCACCAGCATCGCAAGCACGATGATGATCCCGTAATAGCGGATCTGCAGCGTGTTGCCGATGACGATAAACTCGCGTTCGAACTCCATGTTACTTAAACCTCTCTATCCAGATGTTTATAGACGTACCACAGGCGCTGCACGCTCGTCAGAATGCTACCCAGAGCCAGAACCCAAAGCGCCGGGATAAGCAGTGGCGGAACGAGGAGCGCGAATAGGAGAATGAAGACGCGCACCATACGGTCAAGAATGCCAACCCGAACAGCAAGGCCGGCTTCTCCGGCGCGCGCGCGTACGTAGCTTACCACAAAACTGGCGATCAGGGAGATGATTGACAGGAGCATCCAGGGCAGCTCATCGATACTGGCGAAGTAGTAGGCCAGCGCCGCAAACAGAACGCCATCAGCGATACGGTCGAGCGTCGAATCGAGCACACCACCGCGCCGGTCCTTGCGCCCCATGGCGCGCGCGACTGCCCCGTCCAGCGCGTCGAGCGGCAGGCCAAGCAGCAGAATGATGCCGCCAGCCTGAAATTGCCCACAAGCGATGAAAATCCCGGCAATCAGGACGAGAACCGTGCCGAAAATGGTGATCACGTCTGGATGGACGCCGGCCCGATGGAGCGCCTGCCCCGCCGCGCCGGTCACGCGGCCTGTCAGCGCGCGCACGCGGTCCTGAAGTGTAACTGGATGTGACGTCATTTAAGTTCGCTCTTGATCTTCCTGCTTCAAGCGATTAAACTTTAACCTGTCTCCGGGGTGTGGCGCAGCCTGGTAGCGCGCAGCGATCGGGACGCTGAGGTCCGCGGTTCAAATCCGCGCACCCCGACACACAGCCTCGCCATGACTGGCGAGGCTTTTTTGTTCCCCGCACAAAACAAACATCCTGTCCATACAACATATGACGAGGGGTAAGCAAGCCGCGATTCGAACGATGCCCTTGCTCCGACTAAATCATCGTCCCGCGCTGGCGCATGATTTCAAACGCCAGCACTGCCGCCGCCGAGGTCGTGTCCAACGCCTGCGGAAAGCGCCGGCCATAAGGAATACGAAGGCGCAAATCGGCCCGGTCGGCAAACGAGCGCGTCACTCCGCGTTTTTCGCCGCCCACCAGCAGGAACAGGCCCACGGTCAGGTCAGCGTCGTAGAGAGAAACCGCACGATCCTTGTCGGCGCAGGCGACGATCAGGCCACGACGGCGAAAGTGCGCTGCGGCTTCCTCGGCGGTTTCGCTGACGGCAGCCGGCAGCAACTCCGACGCCCCGGCGGACGCGCGCGCCACAATTCCCGCCGCTGACATCCAGTTTCGAGGGCGCAAGACCATGCCATCGGCCCCGGCGGCGTAAAAAGCGCGCACGGCCTGACCGAAGTTATACGGGTCTTCCACGCCATCGAGCATGACGATAAAGGGGCGATCGCTGTCCGCTCCGAGCGCTTCGAGCGAAACAAACCGGCGCGGCCCAACCAGCGCGATCACGCCGCCATGTGTTTTGCCCTGCACATGTTGCTCCAGTACCGCAGCGGGCACGCGCTCGACGGGAACGCCCGCGTCCTGCGCTTCGCGCGCCAGTTGCGCGGCGTCACGGTCGCGTTTATCAGCACGCAGGTAAATGACGTGGATGGGCCTGCTTCCGGCCTGCAGCGCCGCGCGCACGGAAATCAGGCCTTCGAGAACCGCCTGCGTGTCGCTCATGCACGATCACCGTCCGCAAGCTCGCATACTTTCGGGAACCGCCAGTAGCCGCCGCCGCCCAGCAACGTCAGGCGGCCAGCGCCGTCCTCTTCCAGCTCAAACAGGCCGAAATCACAGACGAAGCGCCGGGCGTCGAGCAAAACGCAGGGAACTTCAGCCCGTTCATCCTCTGAATAAATCCAGAACTGTCCGTTTTCGCACCGCAGTCGCCACGTATCTATATCAGCTCTATAGACGCCCGGAGCGCGTTCCCATGCAGAAATGTCCGCCGATTCGAGTGTGTAGTGCTGCCGGATGCATGGGCTGCCATCGAGGTAGAGATAGCGTATTTCGCCCTCGCCAGCTCGGACGAACCCGACTGAATGGCTATCCCCGGCAGGATTGCTCGCTTTGAACAGCCGGTCCCCTCTCGCCTCCAGACGATAAGAGCGTCCATTCCAGCGCATGGACAGCGTTTCCCCCTCGTTTTCAACCTGCACAAGCCCAACCGAAGGCCCCAGATAGATGCCGGTCAAATCGTCTGCACCGGCAGGCGCGGCGATTTGCACAGGTTCGGCTGCCGGTTCGGGCAATTCGAGCAGGTCATCCAGAAGCGACGTCAGCAGCCGGTCGGCAACGCCCCACGCGTTCGGCGCGCGGTTCATGAGCATGACAACCGCGATACCTGCTTCTGGAACCAGCCACCACAGCCCGCCATACTTCGCAATCGCGCCGTTGTGGCCAACAAGCCGCAGGCCCTTATACTGACGAACGCGCATTCCAAGGCCATAACCACGCCCGTCGAGCGTCATCAGCTCGACGTGCAACCGGCGCATTTCGGCCACCGCATTCGCGCTAAGGAGCGACACGCCATCAACACAGCCATCATTCAGATGCAGCCGCGCCAGCTTCCCCAGATCGAGTACGGTCGACAGGGCAAAGCCACAGGGATACTCGCCGGTATTATCGACAAACGGCCGCTTTACCTGCGGTCTGCCTGTCTCGTCGAGCACGAACGACTGCGAAAACGGATAGGTCATCGCAACCAGCGGATCGAAGGTCGTGCGCCCCATCCCCAGCGGTTCGAAGAGGTACTGGCGCATTAGCTCGGCGTAAGGCGTACCCGTTACCGCTTCGGCGACGTAGCCGGCGAGGTTGAAGCCCGGATTGCTGTAGGCATATATCTCACCGGGCGGCGCGACAGGCGGCAGCGCCGGCAGCACCTCACGCACATAGGCTTCCAACCCTGACGGATCGCGCCAGCCGTTGTACTCAAGCGCGGTTGGCAAGCCCGACGTATGGCTGAGCAACATGCGAAGCGTGATGATGCGCTCGGCGTCTTCATCCATCAACTTCAGCCACGGCACGTACTCGCGCACCGGGCGGTCGAGATCGAGCAGGCCATCGTCCACAAGCCGCATCAGCATGGTCGCGGTCAGCGGCTTGGTGATCGAACCGATACGAAAGATCGTGTCCGGCCCGACAGCCGGGGCATCCGGCTCCGTAGACGTTGCGCCAAAGCCGCGCGCGTAAATCACTTCGTCGCGGTTCGTTACCGCCAGCGCCATGCCGGGGACAATCGCCGCGTCCATCAGATCTGCAACGCGCCGCTCGATTGCTTCAATGTTCAACATCGTTCTGCCTTACCTCACTCCCGGCCCCTCTCCAAAATCGAGCATTTTAGAGAGGGATGGCGCGAAGCAACGGGTAAGGGTGCATTGGATGGCCATGCCAACAAACCCTCTCGCCTGCCAACTTACAACCCCTGCGCCTTCGCTTCGTTCCAGAGCGCGTCCATTTCTTCCAGATTGCTTTCGGCCAGCGGCTTGCCGCGCGCTGCCAGCGCCTGCTCGATATAACGGAAGCGGCGGTAGAACTTGGCATTTGCCTGGCGCAGCGCCGTTTCCGGTTCGACGCCGAGCCAGCGCGCCCAGTTGACGATCACGAACAACAGGTCGCCGATTTCGCTGGCGCGCTCATCCGCGCTCTGCGCCGCCAACACTTCGTCCATCTCCTCGCGCACCTTGGCGATCACGTCATCGACAACAGGCCAGTCAAAGCCGGGCTTCGCCGCTTTCGCCTGATATTCGTGCGCCTGTAGCAACGCGGGCAGCCCTTTGGGGACGCTATCGAGTATCGATTCCCGCGCTGTCCCCTTTTCGGCCCGTTCCTGCTGTTTCAGCGCATCCCAGTTGGCGACAACCTCTTCGGCGCTGCTGACGTTAATCTCGCCAAAAACATGCGGGTGGCGGCGCACCAGCTTATTGTTAATGCTGCTGATGACGTCGCCCATGTGGAAATCGCCTTCTTCGACCGCAATCTGGGTATGAAGAACGATCTGTAACAGCAGATCGCCCAGTTCCTCCTGTAGCGCCTCCATATCGCCCGCGTCAATGGTTTCAAGGACTTCGTGCGTTTCTTCCAGCAGGTATTTACGCAGCGATTCGTGCGTCTGCTTACGGTCCCACGGGCAGCCTTCGGGGGCACGCAGGTGCGCGATGATCTCCTGAAACTGCTCGAAACTCGACATGCCCCCACGCGCCGGCACATACAGCGACGTCATGTGCTGGATATGTTCGCTGCGGTCGATCTCAAACAGCGGCAGCCATTCCACGCGCGCCGCAGGCGTACCGGCTGCGTGAACCAGCGCGACGCGAAAATCATCGTCGTATTCGTTCATCAGCGTCAGCTTGACGTCGGAAGCGACCTGCCGGCTGTAAACCTGAGCCAGCAGCGCCGGATAGTCGGGATTGATCGGCGGGTGGTGCAACTGCGCCACCGTCAGACCATCGAGCAGTTGCAGGCCATCGAGCGCGTCGATGCCGAGCAGCGCCAGCGTTGGCTCGACAAAGCTGACGCCGTTGACGAGTTGCACGGGTATGCCGGCATCGCGCGCTTCGGCCAGCAGGCGTGTCACCGTCGTTTCCGCCACCAGCGGGTCCCCCGGCACGGCATAGACGATATCGCCCTGCGCCGCCGCGTCCAGCAAGCGCTCAACAATCGTCGCATAGACGTCTTCAAACTTCTCGACGCGATCGTAAATATCGTCAAAACTCCGGTAGACCGGCCCTTGCGGAAGTTGCGGCACACAGGGATGGCGCTCGGTACGCAGATAAACCACCGGCGCAGTTTCAAGCGCGCGCCAGGCCCGAAGAGTCAAATCGTCAACGCTGCCCGGCCCCAGACCGACAATCGTGATCGCCATTGTTTCCTCGGTTACTTTGCAGACGGTACTGCGGCAAGTGTATCACCGGGGCGCGACGTGGGGCAGGCAAAATATCGCCGCTACCTGAGACAGAGGCATTAGAATCGCCCGGACGCAGGCGCTGTTGCACAGCCACAAGGAACGCTGTGTGATCAGCGGCAGCGGCAGCGAGCGGATGGGCGTGGAATTTGCGGGGCAACGCGCCGGCGCAAGCGCGTAATACAACAAAGGCAAGACCGTGGTAGCCTTGCCTGAGGTTACAATATCGCTGCTGAAGCCGGACGGCTTTAGCGCTTGGTGTAGGTCGGGGCCTTACGGGCGCGCTTGAGACCGGGCTTCTTGCGTTCCTTCACGCGGGCATCGCGCGTCAGAAGATCGTGCTGGCGCAGTGTCGGCTTCGTGTCCGGGTCCATCTTGAGCACGGCGCGCGCCAGTCCCAGGCGAATGGCATCGCGCTGACCAGAGACACCGCCGCCGCTAACATGGACGGTGATGTCGTAGGAGCGCTCCTGACCAATGACGCGCAACGGCGTGAGCACGTTATCAAGGTCGCCGGTGCGAGTCAGATAGTCCGCGCCATCCTTGTCATTGATGAGAATGCGGCCCGTGCCGCCCGGATACAGCCGGACGCGCGCGGTAGCTTCCTTACGGCGACCAATGCCTTCGTAATACTGTGCTGACATACGCTAATTTCCTCTTAGAGTTCCAATGGCTTGGGCTGCTGCGCTTCATGCGGATGCGCAGGCCCCGCGTAGACTTTCAGTTTCTTGAGCGTATGGCGACCAAGCGCGTTCTTGGGCAGCATGCCCTTCACCGCTTCCTGAATGATGCGCTCCGGGAAACGCTGGCGCTGGACGCGCAGCGTCGTCGACTTCAGGCCGCCGGGATAACCGGAATGCCGGTGATACACCTTGGCTTCCTCTTTGTCGCCGGTAACGCGAATCTTCTCGGCGTTAATCACGATCACAAAGTCGCCGACATCCATGTGCGGCGCGAATATGGGCTTGTGCTTGCCGCGCAGGATCGTGGCAACCTTCGAGGCGAGACGCCCCAGAGTTTGACCCTCCGCGTCCACGATCCACCATTCGCGCTTGATGTCCTGTGGCTTGGGTGTGTAGGTTTTCGTAATCATTGCTTCCTCTTTGCGGGCGTCTCCCCCGCATCTCGCTTCATCGGCTGAGCGACTGTCTCGCTCAGGTTTGAAGAGCGTGTTCGGCTCTTCCCGTCAGTACTTCACCTGTTCAAGAACCAGCCCCTGCGGCGGCGCGAGCGCGATGCTGCTGTCAAGTTTTCCCCCCCTGACA
>QGUR01000228.1 GCA_003242205.1 Chloroflexota bacterium
GAATACATGCGCTCAAGTTTGTCGCGTGGAGTGCTGCCGTCTGACGCAGCGGGCGATGTGCCATTCTGGTTGTAAACTGCGGCAGGAACGCGCTCGGCGTATAACTTGGACAGCAACACGCACCTACAATCGGGTGCGTGTTTTTTTGTTCTGCGGGTCTGAAAGCCTCAGAGAGTGCGGAACATTTCAGCCGCTTTTTGCAGGTTTTGTCGTAGTTGGCGGGGCAGGCTGTCGCTGATGACCTGTTGCGTCAGACCGTACTTGAACCGGAAGCCGCCGTTTGTATCGGTTTCGAGGAGCGCCGCTGTTGTCAGTTCATCGAGGGCGTGTTCAAGTTCGTCGTCGCGCTCAAATCCCGCGACTGCTTTCAGAGCGCCGGCAGTGAACGGCTCGTCAAGCACGGCGGCGGCGCGCAATGTCGCCTGTGCGACCGGTGTGAGGCGGTCGGTTCGGCTGATGACGAGCTTCCGTACCTCATCCGGCGGCGCGATGCGTGCGGCATCTGCACGGAGGCCGGCGCAGCCGTCCCGGATGTCGATCAGTTCCTTCGCAATCAGCGCTTGCACCAGCGCTTCGATATAAATCGGGCGGCCACGCGCCTGCTGCCAGAGCAGGGATCGCAGCGATTCGCTCAGGCTATCGGCTCGCAGCAGCCTGATGGCCATCAGGCCGGCGTCTGTTTCGGGCAGGTCATCAATCTGCGTCGGTTCCGGCCCAACGTGTATGTCATCCGGTTCGTGCACGAGAACGACCAGCAGTCGCATAGGCGTGGTTTCGGCCAGCAGGCGGCTGAGTATTTGCAATGCGCTTTGATGCTCGCGTTGCAGGTCGTCGATCACGATCAGGGTAGGGTGCTGTCGGGTGAAGGCCGCGAGAAACTGCGCGATGGCTTCGCCGGTGCTGATTCGCTGGCCGGCCTGCTGCCACAGGTCCGCACCGGGCTGGACGCTCGTCTGCGAATTGTTATGCAGGTGTTGCCCTGCCAGCGCGAAAATGCCGCCCGGCGTTGCGCCGGGAGCGCTTGTCTGTGAAGCGATGTCAAAGACATTGCGCCGAATCCCCGGCGTCTGCGGCGCGGTCGGTTTTTCGTTCGGCGCAAGCTTGGCGCTGGCCAGCAATAGCCCGGCAAGCGCCGGCGTCAGATGTTCGATATTGAGTTCCGCCAGAGAAGCGCCGAGTTGCTCCCGCGCCCTGACAGCGTCGTGAACCTGAATGTCCAGCAGTTGGGCGAGCAGCATCGACCACGTAGAAACGTCGCTGTTACGCAGCGCGCATGTCGACCACGCGACCCGGAAGCCAGCGCGTTCCGCCAGAAACGCCAGTTGCCGCGCGATCCGTGATTTGCCGACGCCGGCTTCACCAACCAGCCTCGCGCTGTGAACCGGCCCGCCGCGCTGCGCGTCCTGCAATAACCGCTGGAGAAACTGGAGTTCCCATTCGCGTCCCGTGAACGGTGTGTCGGACAGGACGGTAGCGCTTTGCAGGCGCGGGATAGCTCTGACAACGGTATATGCCTGAACCGGCAGCCGCTTGCCTTTGAGTTGTAGCGCTTCGACTGGTTGGGCTTCAAAAGCGTGGCGGACGCGCTTCCAGATGCGCTCGCTGATCAGCGTTTGCCCGAACTCGGCCTTGCTCATCAGGCGGGCGGCGAGGTTCACGTCATCACCCATGACGGTATATTCCCGGCGCGCGCGCCAGCCAACTTCGCCTGCGAATACCGGGCCGAGCGTGATGCCGATGCGCTGCACGATCTCCACGTGCTGGCGCTGTCCGTGCAATGCTTCCTCGTGCAGGCGCTGGTTGAGCTGCTGCACCAACCTCTGCAGCTCCAGCGCCGTCGCCACTGCGCGTTCGGGATCATCCGGATTGGCGATGGGTGCGCCAAAGATGATCAGCAGTTTCATGCCCAGTTGATATGGGTCGCTACGGGTAATGCTGCCGCCGTGAACGCTAACAGCGCGCTGAATGAGCGCGTAATAACGCTCGAGGATAAGCGTCAGCGCGGGTAGCTGCTCATCTCCCCACGCTTCAAGCATTTCCGCAAAGCCCGAAACATGCACGAACATGGTGACGACCAGCCGGTTCTGGCTTTGCAACTGCTCTCCGCCGCTGGCGACAAGTTCCTGAACCACAGCTGGCGCGACGAACCGGCTGACATTCTCGACCTGTTCCAGCAGGACACGCAGCGTTTCAACCAGATTGTCGACGTCAAAATCGAAGATGGCTGCCGTTTTGGCGCGACGCCGCTGCGGAATCTGGAATTCGTAATCGTCCAGCCGGTCGCCCAGATCGTCAACCACGCACTGGAAGCCACTTCCCAGCGGTTTGAGCGTGAATTGCCGCCGGGCCACCTCTGCAAGTGCGTCGCTGATAATCACGTCGTCTTTGTCGCCCACGCCTTCGGCGTCCATTGCATCACCCGGCAGCCGCCCTTGAATCAGGTGGTCACGCTGGGCCGAATTGCCCACGTAAGCTTCGAACAGTTCGCCGTAACTGATGCCGATGGACATGGTCAGGCTCTGGCCGTGCTCGCCTAACAGCGCGATCAGCTCCGGCGTTTGAATCGGCTGGAAGCGTGTCATGGCGCGCTGCATCCGCAGCCCGGTGCGGATCGCTTTTGGTGCGGCATCGTCCTGCCGGCCCGGGAAGAAGGCCAGCAGCGCATCCCCGGCGAACTTCAGCAATTGCCCGTCGGATTTCGCCAGGATTTCCAGCATGGTCGAAAAATAGTCGTTAATCACCAGCGTCAGGGTTTCCGCGCCGGCATCTCCGCCCGATTCGCGCAGGCGTTCGGAAAGCGCTGTAAACCCGGATACATCGGCAAACAGGAACGCGCCGGGCCGTTTCAAGCCCAGGCTTCTGGTCAGCAGCGATTCGTCATCGGCGACGTACTGGGGAATAAACGAGCCGATGGTTTTGTGCAGCCCGCTGAGGCGGCGAATGACTTCCGTCATCGCTTCAACATCAGGCAGACGGGCCACCAGATCAGGCGGAACCAGTCTCGCCAGCCGATCCTGCAGCGCCTTGTCCAGCAGCGTCATCGCGCTTATCCGCTCACTAGTTTTAGTTTTTCGACGTCAGTCGTTTGGGTTCAGACGGTCGGCGACAATCGACCACAGGCCAAAGCCGGTTGCGCCGCCGCGCTTCCGGCGCAGGTTGACTTTGTAACGCGTGTTTGGCGGTTCGCCCAGCGAAATCAGCCAGCCATCGCGGGCCAGCCGCTCGATAATCGCGAGTATGTCGCCGGGGGCCGAAGGCATCCGCTCGTTCAGGGTTCCAATGGTGATACCATCGCCAGTCGCCATTCGGTCACGCAGCATCCACAGCATGATCCGCCGTTCCGCTTCTGGCAGGTCAGCAATGTCGAGAGGTGTGACGCCGCCGCTGTTGTCATCGTCGCCCAGTTCGGCCTGCAGTCGGTCGAAGATGCCTGGCATGACGAACTCCTGTTAATAGATCTCCGGCATTTCGATCGGTTCCGGCTGAGGCCGGCACATGCCACACCAGATCGCGTCGGCAACGACGATCGCCTTTGGTGTCTGGTTGGCACCGACATACACCGTGAGGAAGAACGGCAGTTTCGAGGCGTGATCCTTACACACAAAACGCCCGCAGAAACGGCACGACGCTTGCGCGTCGCCGTCGCAGACCCAACATGCGACGCTCATCGGTGCTGTTGTCCCCTGTCCGATCGCGCCAGCGTGGTGACGATGGTATCCGACATGGACTGTACCGCCCGAGACCAGGGGTGATCGGGATAGAGCACGCTGAAAATATTGTTGCTGCCGTTCATGGCAACATCTTCGGAAAGCGGAAGCGCGCCCATCACCTGCGCCTGGTATGTCGCTTCGACGTCCGCGATCAGGGCGTCGCTATCGTAGCGTGACGGGATTTTGTTCAGGATCAGGCGGATGTCCGGCACTTCCAGCTTTCGGGCGACGTCAATCGTCACCGCCGTACCCTGAAAATCCTGCTGGTCGGGGCGCAACAGGATGATCATCAGGTTCGAGATGGCGACCGAGAGCAGCGTTTCTTCGTTCAGACCAGGATGGGTGTCGATGAACAGGTAATCAAGCTGGAAGCTGTTGATCAGCCGGTTGAAGCCATCGTTGAGCGTGCCGACGTTGTACCCTTCACGCAGCACGCGGGCGATTTCGCTCGTCCGTATACTCGCCGGCACGATCCATAAATTCAGGTCATACAGGAAGGCGCGTTCCTGGTCGCGCGCGGCGATAGCCTGAACAGGGTAGGCTGCTTCCTCAATCTCAATCTGGCCCCACAGGTATTCGTTCAGAGACGCGTCCAGCGTTCCTTCATGGAAGCCGAACAGGACGTGCAATCCCGGAGACTGGATATCGGTATCGACGATTGCGACCCGGAACCCGCGCGCAGCAATTTGCGTAGCAATATTTGCGGTCAGGTTGGATTTTCCGGTGCCGCCGCGAAAGGAATGGACGGAAATAATGCTCGGCATCAGTTTTTATCCTTGGCCGATAGGCGCCATGTCACGCGATAGGCGAGAACAGGTGCTATTCCATCAGTTTGCGCGCCAGATTACGCAGCTTGATCGTGATCGGATGTTCGGGAAACTGTGCGACGAATACGCCGTTGCTCGCCAGCGCCATCATCTCGTCGGAGTGCGGCAGTACAGCAGCAACTTCGCAGTTGTAAATCTCTTCGGCTTTGGCTTTCACATCGGCGAAGTCGAGAATCGTCGGCGCTTTGTTGACAAGCAGGTACATTCGCGGCACGTCGAGCTTGCGAGCGACCTCGACCGTCACGCCGGTTCCCTGGTAGTCCTGCTGGTCGGGGCGCATAACGATGATCAGCGCGTCTGAAATGGAGATCGACAGCAGCGTTTCTTCGTTCAGCCCCGGGTGCGTGTCGATCATGAGGACGTCCAGCTCGAGCTTCTCGACCAGATCATGGAAACCGTCGTTCAGCAGGCCGACGTCATAACCCTCACGCAAGACACGAGCAATCTCACCGACCTTGATGCTCGAAGGGATGAGAAACACCTGGCCCTTGGGGATCACCAGCACTTGCCCCGAAACCGTCGAGCCAAGATTCTTGGTGATATCGTGCGCCGTGTCCTGAATTTCGCATTTCCCCCACAGATAATCATTGAGGGAATACTTCATATCTTCTTCGTGCAGGCCAAAGAGGACGTGAATGCCAGGCGATTGAATGTCCGTGTCGATGACGCCAACGCGGTATCCGTCCATGGCAAGCAAGGTAGCAAGATTAGCGGTGGTATTTGACTTGCCCGTCCCGCCTCGAAACGAGTGGACGGAAATAATTCTCGACATACACTTTACTCCATCTAAGAACGCGCAATGAATATGTTCATGCCGCGAAGCGTTCGTTTTGCCCAGAACCACTCAGCGCACACACCAGTTTGTCACGCGCGCGTTATTCCCGCTGCGCTGCCAGCCAACGATTACCGTGCGCTGCGCGGTACACTCAATGAATCTTAGGTCATTGTAACCGAAGTTCGGCTGAATCGCGCATAGACGCTCGACAAGTTCGCATCTTCAGGCTACACCCACACAGCATAAAGGGCCTGCTGGCGCGCTCGCGCCTCGGCCATCTTCCGGGCTGCCTCGGCTTGCGGCTGCACGACGCGGGCAATCGTCGGCGGAAAGTCATCCAGATCCGCCAGCCCCAGCGCACGCAGGGCGAGAATGGCGCTACCGCGCGCCGTCAGTTCCGGCTCAGATGTCAGCAGCAGCGGGCGATTAAGCGCGTTGGCAATCATCTGCGCCCATGCCGGTGAAGCGGCCAGCGCGCCGCCGCTGGCAACGAGTTCGACGCCGTCATCACACAAACCGGCCAGTTGCTCGAAGATCAGCGCCAGCCGGTGCGCGACGCCTTCCAGCGCCGCCTGAGCGATTTCGACAGGCGATGTCGAGAGACGAAGGCCGCCGATAATCCCGGTCGCATCGGTCGCCCAACCGGGGCTGCGTTCGCCCGCGAGTAACGGGAGGAAGGTCAGGCCATGAGAGTCGGGTTCGAGGCTTTGCAGCATCTGCTCCAGTTCGGCGTTAGGCGGCAGGCGAAGCGTCGATGTGAGCCAGTGGAAGATATTGCCGCCCTCGCTGGTAGCTCCGCCGATCAGATGATGCTCGCGATCAACCCGATAGCTCCACAGGCCGGGTGGCACAGGCGGCAGGGGCGCGTCGGTCATAATTCGCAGGGCTGCGGTCGTGCCTACGGTCAGGGCGACGCGTGCCGGTGAAACACACCCGCTACCGACATTGGCCGCCGCGCCGTCGCCGACCGGCAGGCACCACGGCACATCGCGCAAAGCGGGCCAGCGCCGCGCATAGAGGTCATTGAGCACGTACGAACACGGCGCGTAATCGGCCAGCGGCGGCAGGTTTCGCTCGCTGATGCCGAGTATTTCCAGCCATTCGCTGTCCCACGTGAGCGTGCTGCGATTGAGCAGGCCATTCCACGAGGCGACCGAATAGCTGACGGGGACAGGGCCAAACCACTGGTGGTAGAGATACGTGCCGAGGTCGATCCACCTGTCTACTGCCACGAAAACTTCCGATGCGACACGGCGCAGCCAGTGAAGCCGCGCGGGCAAATACGCCGTGTGCAGCAGGCATCCCGTATCCTGGTGCTTTTTCTCCGCATCGACGCGCGCGCGCAGTTGTTCGACATCGGGCGCGCTGCGGGTATCCGCATAGGTATAGACCGGCGTGCGCGGGGCGGATTCCTCTGAAATGCCAAGTACGTTGCCGACAAGCGTATCGACGCTAACCGCCCGAATGGCACGGGCGGCGGGATGTTCGAGAATCCGGTCGATGCAGCGTTCGACGCGGGTCTGCACGGCCAGCACATCCAGCGTTGCCGCGCCCGTAGGCTCTGTCTGAAACTGCTGGGTTTCCGTCGCGATTGCGCCCTCGATGAGACGGGCGCGATCGTCGAAAAGCAGCGCGCGAATGGAAGAACTGCCGATGTCGAGAACGAGAACGGTCATGGCGGTCAGGTGGTGGTTGTGGATCGTGAGGAAATGTTAGCGCGCCACGTTCAACAGGCCAACCTGCGCCGAAGCGTCTGGTCAGGAAACACACAACAGGCCCGTGCAATCACACGGGCCTGCCTTTCGTCCGATTGTAGCGCCAACCAGGTTTCCTGTTCCGTTGTTGCCGCTACGTCACTGTGTTGGAGCCAGCGAATTTTGCCGTTCAGAGCGGCGTTTTCAGGCCGCTGCGTTGACCTGCACCTGCGTCGCTGTCTGCGCCGCAGAAACCGGCGCGTAGGGCGGAAATGACGCCCTGTACGTTACGGGCCGGTCTGCCGAGGACAGGCGCTCATGCCGCAACCGGAATGCCCGGCGATGATTCTGCTGCAAGCCTCTTACAGACCTCTGCCGGTCGTGGCCGGGGACATAGCGCTTTTTGCGACGTTACGCCGCTTCAACGACATCCCGGAAAAGCCCCTCACTTGTGCCGCT
>QGUR01000229.1 GCA_003242205.1 Chloroflexota bacterium
ATAGGGTATAGGGGTCCGTTCGTTGGCTCCGGGATGTGGATAAAAGACAGAGCTGATTGGGCTGCTGCGCGCGCCACGGCCATGGAGACACCCAGGATCGCGTTCGCGCCGAATTTGCTCTTGTTCGGTGTGCCATCCAGCGCCAGCATCAGTTCGTCAACAGCCTTCTGATTGAGCGCGGAAACGCCGGTCAGCGCCTCGGCAATCGGACCGTTGACGGCTTCGACCGCGCGCAGAACGCCTTTGCCGCCATAGCGACTCTTGTCCCCGTCGCGCAGCTCGAGGGCTTCATATTCGCCGGTCGACGCGCCGCTGGGCACGATTGCCCGGCCAAACGCGCCATCGATCAGCGTGACTTCGACTTCAACCGTTGGGTTGCCTCGCGAGTCAAGGACTTCGCGCGCATGAATCTGTTCGATGATCGACATGCAGGTTTCTCCTGGTTCTCCATGAACTGGCAAGCGCCTGATAACCGGCGCAGAGTAGGCACGGGGAGGTTCTCTGGTTTGCGAGGCGCATTATAGCGCGTTCACGCGTGGGCTGGCTAGTTTATTTCGCCCGGCGCAGGACTTCATCCCCGCACAATATGGAGCCATTCCGGCTGTTTGGGCCATCATCGCTTTTCCACCTGAGAACCGCACCATAAGCAGGGGGCGTCCGGCGTTCACTTCGCGCCCTACATCCAGTAAAATAGAAGTTCATCAGCGAAATTATGCCGGAATTTGGGACGCTATGTCTGCCCGCCGCCTTGTCTATCTCGATCATTCCGCGACCACGCCGGTCGATCCGCGCGTTGTCGAGGCGATGCTGCCGTATTTTACCGATGTTTTCGGCAATGCTTCGTCGGCACATGGCGTGGGCAGACGGGCCGAGCAGGCGATTGAGGATGCTCGTGAGCGTGTCGCCCGTCTCTTGAACTGCTCGCCTGCTGAAATTATCTTCACCAGCGGCGGTTCGGAAAGCGACAATCTGGCACTGCGTGGTGTAGCGTGGTACGCGCGGGCGACGACCGGGCACAGGCATTTGATTACGACACCGGTCGAGCACGATGCCGTGGGCAAAACCGTCGAGCAACTCGAATCGCTGATGGCGTTTGAGCGCACGGTGCTGCCGGTCGACCGGCACGGGCTGGTCGATGCCGGGGCGCTTGCCGCTGCCATCCGGCCTGACACTGCGCTGGTGAGCGTCATTTATGCCAGCAACGAGGTCGGCACGATCCAGCCGATCCCGGCGCTGGCGGCCGTTGCCAGAGAGCGCGGTGTTCTGTTCCACAGCGACGCAGTTCAGGCGGCGGGACAGTTATCGCTCGACGTGCAGGCGCTGGGCGTCGATCTGCTGAGCCTGTCGGCGCACAAATTCTACGGCCCGAAGGGCGTCGGTCTGCTGTACGTCCGTGATGGTGTCGAACTGTCGCCCGTTCAGACAGGCGGCAGCCACGAAGGCGCGCGCCGGGCCGGAACGCAGAACACGCCGCTGATCGTCGGGCTGGCGACGGCGCTGGAACTCGCCGAGAGCGAACGCGATGCGCGTGTGGCTCGCTACAGCCATTTGCGCGACATGCTCATTGATGGGATTTTGTCGCGGTTGCCAAATGCCGAACTGACCGGACACCCGGCGCAGCGCCTGCCATCACACGCCAGCTTTATCTTCGACGGCGTGGACGGCAATACGCTGCTGATGCATCTCGACCTCAAGGGAGTCGCCGCCAGCAGTGGTTCGGCCTGCAAGACCGGCAACCCGGAGCCGTCAAGCGTGTTGCTGGCGATGGGCTACACGCCGGACAGAGCGAAAAACAGCCTGCGCCTGACGGTTGGCGCGCAGACCACCGAAGAGGACGTGGCTTACGCGATCGACGCCGTGGTGGATGCCGTAGGCAAAGTGAGCCGTTTGCAGATGAGCCAGCCCGGATTTTGATTGGCGGGCTGGATGAAGAAAGGAAGTTGATGGCTGGTAACGCGAACACGCGGGTGGTGGTTGCCATGAGCGGCGGGGTGGACAGCTCCGTGGCTGCCGCGTTGCTGGTCGAGCAGGGCTACGACGTTATCGGCATGATGATGCGCCTGTGGTCGGAGGAAACGGTTAGCGGGCGGGTTTTCAATCGCTGCTGCACGCCCGACCAGATGGCCGATGCGCGCCGCATTGCGGATCGGCTGGGTATCCCGTTTTACGTGCTGGATACACGCGACGTCTTTCGCAACACGGTTGTCGAGTACTTCATTGACCAGCACCGCCGGGGCGTGACGCCGAATCCCTGCATTGAATGTAACCGCCACATCCGTTTTGAGTTTTTGCAGCAGAACGCGCTGGCGCTGGATGCCGATTATCTGGCGACCGGGCACTACGCACGCATCCGGCAGACGGCCGATGGCCAGTTCCAGCTTCTGAAGGGGTTGGACGAGCGTAAGGACCAGAGCTACGTGCTGAGCGTGATGGGGCAGGCGCAACTGGCTCACGCCCTGTTCCCGGTCGGGGAGTATACCAAGCCCGAAGTGCGGCAGTTGGCCGAGCGCTTCGGCTTGCCGACCGCCAGCAAGCACGATAGTCAGGACCTGTGCTTTCTGGGCGATGGCGACTACCGCCGTTTCCTGCGCCAGCACGCGCCGGATGTCATGACCGCCGGGCCAATTGTGCGGCGCGACGGCAGCGTTCTGGGCGAGCATCAGGGGCTGGCGAACTACACCATCGGCCAGCGCAAGGGGCTGGGCGTACAGGCCGCCGAACCGCTGTATGTGATCGGTATGAATCCGTATCGCAACGCTCTGATCGTCGGTACGGCGGATGAACTGGGGAGTAATCGTCTGACTGCCAGCCGTATGAACTGGATCAGCGGTGAAGCACCCGACGCGCCGTTTGAAGCGGACGTCAAAATTCGCTACAAGGCGCGTCCGGTACGCGGTCTGGTGACGCCGCTGGCCGCAGATCGCATCGAGGTCGAATTTAGCGAGCCACTGCGCGACATCACGCCGGGGCAGGGCGCGGTGCTGTACGATGGCGACGTGTGTCTGGGCGGCGGCATTATCGAGCGTCCGGCGGCATGATGTGAGGAACAGCATCGACGGAAAACAAAACGGGACTGGTCACTTCCGGCCAGTCCCGTTTTCGTTTACGTGCAGGTTCATTGGGCGAAGCCGAATGCGCGTAGCACTTCCTGACTGAAGAGCAGCATGACGACCGTTCCCAGCACGATGTACGGGCCATAGGGCAGGGCGGTGAACAGGTTGTAACCACGGCGGCGCAGCCCACGCCCAAGCAGGAACAGCAGCGCGCCGATCGCTCCGGCGAAGACGGTGATGTAGGTCGCGAAGATCAGCGCGGGCGCGCCGAGGATCAGGCCGCTGAGCGTGAACATCATGACGTCGCCATAGCCGAAGGCCACTTCGTTGATGGAATGGCCGCGCAGCCGCGCCGACACGCGGATGAACAGAAAGCCGCCCAGATACAGAATGAACGCCATGATGAACCCGAACGCGCCGCCCAGCAGCGCGCCCGCCAGATTAGGCCCGTGCCCGGCGATGGCAGCGTCGAGAATGGCGATCAGACCGGATGGGATCATGACGGCGAACAGGATCAGTTTGTGTTCGACGTCGATGACGACCACCAGCACAAAGATCGCCATGTAGATGAGCCAGAAAAGAAGCTGTAGCTCGGTCATTTCCGGGTCATTGCTGGCGACACTGGCGGCCACGACAAAGGCGATAGCCGTTACGATTTCCGCCAGCGGGTAGCGCCAGGAAAGACAGGAGCCGGATGGCGAACAACGTTTGCCGGTAAGAAAGGCCAGTGTGCCCAGCCAGGCCACGAGCGGTCGAGGCGTGCCATCAGGATAATGCGGCAGGCGCGGTGAGCGGTGGTGGGGCAGATCGTCGGCCAGCGCGTTGACCACGCCTCCGGCCAGCCAGCCGGCAAGCGCCAGTAACAAGAGGTTGGCTTCCATGTAGTTCTCAGACTCCTGTCAGGGTTGTCAGGGTAACGTTGACATAATTTCCGGCGCGGGCGGCAGCAGCGACAGCGCGATCACGAGCGTGACGACCAGCGCCAGCAGCCCGCTGGCGATAATGGCGGCGCGCTGCGCGGGCGTCGTAGGGTAGAGCGCTTCAGGCGGTGGGCCATCGCCGACGTACAGCGGCAGATGGTGGACCTCGCCATGGTCGATTTTCCAGGCCGCCAGATCGGGCGCGCCATCTTTCAGACCGACGATCAGATAGGCCGTGTCAGGATACGTCGCCAGCGCGATGTCGCTTTTCGATGGCAGTGGATTGCCGTCGGGATGCGAATGGTAGAAGCCGATGACCTCCAGCCCCGAAGCGCGCAACTCGCCCCAGGCGCGCGCCATGGTTTCCGGGTCGAGCGTATAGCAGCGGCGTGGGTCGCTGGCGACATTCGGCACGGGAATGATGCGCCGCGCCTGTTCGCCCTGTCCGCCGATCATGCCACATGCTTCATTCGGCGCTGCTTCCAGCGCGTGCTGCGCGATCCGCCGCGCCTGTTCTTCGGTCAGCCACAATCCGTGCATGGTCAGCCGTTGGCCTCCTCGTCGCCGGCTGGCGGGATTTCGAAGGCTTCGACCACTTCGTCCTGTGGCGGGTTCTTGCTTTCGTAGAAGAGCGTGGCGGTCAGGGTGTAGAGGCCCGTTGGGTCCTCAACATTGCGTAGATGCATCGTAAATTCCATATCGTGATGCATCGTTTCGATCACGCTCATCTCGGAAACCAGCCGGTCGTGCTCGTCACGCGCGGACAGCAGCAGATTGGGGCGCTCCTGAAACGGCGTCACCCGAATGTGAATAAAAACCCGGAAGCGATCCGGATAGGGCTCAATTTCCAACTGTTCGATCTTGACCTCATCACGAGGCTTCAGATCGAGGCCGGGATCGAAAAATGCCACTGTATGGTTACTCGCTTCCCTACGCCTCGGCGCGTAGCTTCTCCAACGTGGCGCGGGCCTTGTCGAACTGGTCCGCCGGTACAAGCAGATGGTCACGCGTGTGAGCTGCAAAAGGAAGGATGCTGATGCCTGCTTCGGCCAGCGCAGCGCTGACGCGGGCCATGAAACCGACCAGCGCCGGCTCCAGCTCGACATCCAGCGTCAGCAGACAGTAGGCAGTCTCGAGGCGGCGGTGTCCGGGAAGGCGGCGGCCAAACTCGTCGAGTGCGTCTTCCGGGATAACCAGCGTGACTTCATCCTTGTCGACAATCAGCGCTGCGAATGGCTCGCCGACTTCAGCCAGCACGCCAGCCGCAGCCGTGATGCCGCCGGGAGGCAGGCTGATGACCGCGTAATTCTGGTCATCCGAATACAACCGGGCCTGTTTAAGTGCGTCGTTAACGGTCTGGGCCACGCAAACCTCACGTTATCTTCAACAATCGCTCATCGTTCCAGCATAGCCGCGATCATGCCGATTTTCCAGCCTGAGAACATCGCTCAGCGCTTCGTGCGAGGCGCGCCGCGCAATTCTGGCGGAGATTGGATACACTTCGCCGGGGCGCAAGGCCGGATTGCATATCTTTGTGCCTATTCGCATTGTACTTGTGGATAGCCATCGCAAAGAAGTGAGGTTTCACCATGGGCGCGAACGCGCAGGGCGCCGGCGCGACCGCGGGCCGGTGGATGACGTTACCACGCACGTTGTGTTTCGTTCTGAACGGCGACGATGTGCTGCTGATGAAACGCGGGCCGCATCGCCGCGTGTTCCCCAACAAGTATAATGGCGTCGGCGGCCATATCGAGCGCCACGAAGATCCGCTGAGCAGCGCGCGCCGCGAGATTTTTGAAGAAACGGGCCTGAGGGTGCGGGACGAGCGTCTGCGCGCCGTCTACAACATTGATGCTGGCGAAGCGAGTGGCATTCTGCTGCTGGTTTTCACGGCTTGGAGCGACAGCCGCGAACTGGCCGAATGCGATGAAGGGACGCTGCACTGGGTTCCGCGCGCTGAGGTGGCTTCGCTCGATCTGGTGGAAGACCTGCCAGAGTTGTTACCGCGCGTGTTGTCAATGCCCGATGACGCGCCGCCGCTGTTTGTGCATGTGAGCTACGACGCCGAAGACCGGATCGTCATGCGCTTCGCCAACGCCTGACCTGTGTTCGACATTTGAGGAACCTTTCATGTCCGAAACACCAACGCCCGCACCAGCGCCGGAGCCGCCCGAATCGAAAAGCCCGCTGCGCCGACCCAGTTGCGTCCTCGCGCTGATTCTGTGGTTCGCGCTGCTATTGCTGCCTTGCCCGATGTTTATTCTGGCCACGCAGGGGCAGATATCGCTACCCCTGGGCGGCGCGCCGGGGCAGGAAGCCCGTCTGTGGCTCGTGATGGAGGCCGACGCTCGCGGGCTGGGGTTATCGCTGCCCGGCGTGCGGCAGGCCGGCGATGCGGTGTGCGTGCAAACCGATGTGCGTTACTTCTTCTGGGCCGGCAGCGCCGAGCCGGTGTCCTATTGCGAGTGCTATACGCGCGATGATGCTGCGGCAACATGGTCGCCGGTCGAGACGCTGGTAGGCGCGTGTCCGGAGGACATTCTGGAAAGTCTGGGAAGCGAAGAGGATGAGTGAACAACGCGCCGCCTTCTTCGACGTGGATGGAACGCTAACGCCCGCCAACACCTGGAACCTGCTGCTGGAGCACCCGCGACTGGGGCAGGCGGCCAAGCGGGCGGTCATCGTGCGGTCGTTGCCGGTGTGGCTGGCTGTCAAACTTCGCGTGAAAGAGGAAACCGACTTCCGGCAAGTATGGGTGCGCGCTGTGGCCCATAATTTCGCCGGCTGGAGCCGGTCGGAACTGGATGAGGTGTTCACTTACGTGGTGAACGAGCAGGTCGCGGATCAGTTGCGCGGCGATGTGGTGGAGCGGCTGCGCGATCACCTTGACCGGGGCGACCATGTGGTGCTGGTTTCGGGCATGTATCAGGGGATGGTGCAGGCCTTCGCCCGCCGTCTCGGCGCGCATGGGGCTGTCGGCTCGCCGCTGGCGTTCGACGGCGATACCTGCGTCGGCCCGGCGAACGAACCGGGCTGCATCGGCCCGCACAAACTCGTGTTTCTAAAGCGCTATCTGCGCGAGAAGAACCTGTCGCCGGATTTTGGGCGCTCGTTCGCCTATGCCGACAGCCTTTCCGACCTGCCGCTGCTGTCGTCAGTCGGTTTTCCGGTCGCCACCTATCCGGAGCGCGAGTTGCTGGTTTATGCTCGAAACAAAAAATGGGAAGTCCTCGGCGTTGCGCCAGCCTGATCCCCTGTTAAACTGAGCCGTTGTGACCACACTCCCGGCAAAAGCAGGGAGCTTCTCAGGACACGCACGCCGCAACCGGCCCCGTCCGGGCCTAGTTGACCGCAAGCTATCACCGACCCCTCCGTTTGGAAGCCCGCAGCTTTAGCTGTGGGGAGGAAAAACGGGGCGCGGAGCGCCAGTTGCATAGTTCGCACATTTGTGTTATCCTTTCATATATGAAGCTCATCGC
>QGUR01000230.1 GCA_003242205.1 Chloroflexota bacterium
GCGTGTCAATCCGCGCCTGACGATCCGAGGCCTTCGCCCGCCGCTGCTGCCGCCGGAAATACCAGAACAGCAGGCCGGCGATCAGCAGCGCTTCGGCGATCAGACCGATGATGAGTACCAGCGGCGTGTCCGCATTGACCGGCGTGGACTGGCTCGCGGTTTCCACCGGCTGGCCGCTCAGTTCGTACCGCACCGCCTCGCCCGCGCGGAGCGCCAGTTCCCCGGCCAGCACTTCATACGTCCGGCTCTGCAGCGCCTGCGGGGCTTCCGGCTGTAGCTGGTCGCTGCTCACCACCAGACTTTCGGGATAGACGAACAGGCGCACCAGACCGTCGAGGCGATAATAGACGGGCTGCTCGATGACTGCGCCGTCGTCATAGGGCACGAAGTAGCTGAAGCGCACGACATGCGGCTGGCCGGGCCGGACGGGGATGGTATCGACGATGACCTGCTGTTCCTGACTCACCACATAGCGATTGGGCGCATCCGGGAACGCCAGACCGACCGCGCCCGGCGGCAGCCCGACGACGACCGAGGCGTAGATGCCTTCGCCGACCTCCAGACTGTTGGTGTACAGCCGGTCGGAGGCGTTTTCAAAGACCACTTCCTGCAATACCTGAAGCCCGTCGCCGATCGCATCGACCTGCGTCGTCATCGCCGTGATGGTGATGACCGTCGGGTCTTCCGTCAGTTCGTAGATCGGGATTTCGAGGTCGCCAGCGCCGGGCAGGTCCTCACCCTCGATCAGGTCGCCGGTGAAGGTGCGTTCGCGGTAGACTGCGCCGGCGATGTAGCTGCGCGCGGGATCGACCGGCACGTCCTCGAAGGCGAAACGGCCATCCGGCCCGGCAGTGGTTTCCAGCGCCTCCCGGTTGGTCGGGTCGGCCGGGTCGATGATGAAAAGCGTCACCGGAATATCCGCCGGGGTGTCGCCGCCTTCGGTCCTGTTCACCACGCGGCCCTGAACGGCGGTCGAGGTTACGAGTTCGGTGGCTTCGGGAGTTGCCAGCGGGGCCTGCGCGCTGCCGATCGCTTCCGCGTTCCGCAAACCGAGTGTCCGCAGGTGGGCGACAACCGCCCAGCGTTCTTCTTCGCTCAGATCGTCGAAGCCGGGCAATAGCTCGTCTTGTTCGCCATCGAGCAGCGCATACAGCGCCGCGTCGGACAGGCCGGCGGCCTCGGTCTGGTCGGTCAGGCTGCTGGCATCGCAGGTCTGCTCGCCGCACGCGGCCTCATAGCGCTCGCGCCCCAGCGCCACTTGTTCCGGGCTGTAGCCGAGCGTGTAGACGTAGTAGGCGGCGGCCCAGCGGTCGGCTTCGCTCAGCGCGTCGCGCCACGGGGGCATCAGCCGTTCGAGGCGGCCCTCGGTGATGACTTCAAAGTAACCGGCGGGCGTCTGATCGCGCCCGGTCGCCGGATCGGTGAAATCGGGCGGGGCGGGAACCTGCCCCGACACGACCAGTTCACCGTTGCCGCTGCCGTCAGGCCCGTGGCACTCGGCGCAGTGTTCGACAAAAATGGCCGCGCCGCGAGCGATGTCCGGCGGTTCGGACGGATAGCTCGCGACCTGAGCCGCGCGGGTTGCGGGAAGCTGCGTGGCGACAATACGCGGTTCGCCGCCCAGCCCGGCGCACGCGGCGAGAAAAAGCGCGGCGATACTCAGGTACAGCGCAAAAGCGCCGTGCCTGCCGAAATCTTGCCTCGTCAATAGCCTGCCCTTAATGGTTGCGGTGCGCGGCGACTGCCGCCTCAATCGCCTCGTCAATTTCGCGGTCGAGCGTGGCATCGTCGACATACGGCGCTGCCGGAGCCGGCTGCGCGTCCAGCGTGTCGAGCGCTTTCAGCACCTGAATGCCGCGCTGAACCGCCTCTTCGCGTTCGATTTGATAATCCGCTTCCGCGATTTTGCCGGTCGCGAAATCCTCATCCAGATCGCGAAGGTTGGTGATGACCTGTTCGTACATCGCCAGCAGGCGCTCGCGCCGTTTCTGCTGCGCCCGGTCGGGCGTTGGCCGTGCCGCCTGACCGCGCAGGAGCGGCGCGCCGATCCAGACGACGGTCAGGGCCACGAGCACAAGAGCGCCGATTAGACCTTCGATACTCATGCTAACTCGCCCTCAGCAGCCGGTCCAGCGACGCGGTCAAACCCTGTTCGGTGACCTGCGCGAGGATGAATTCGGTGATATTGCCATCCCGGTCGATGATGAACGTTTCGGGGACGCCCTGAATATTGTAAGCGTCGGAAATCACCGTGCCGGCATCGGGCGCGTTCGGGTAAGTCAGCCCGAATCTTTCGATGAACTGGAGCGAGTTGCTGGGGTTATCGACGTAGGCGATGCCCAGAACGACGACGTCCTGATCGCGGTAGCGCTGCCAGATGGCTTCGAGCGCCGGGGCCTCCTGTTCGCACGGGCCGCACCAGCTTGCCCAGAAATTGAGGACCACGATCTGGCCGCGCAGGTCGCTCAGGCGGATCGTCTCGCCGTCAAATGTGGTGACGGTGAAATCGGGCGCTGCGCCGGCGGTGGGCTGCGTCTGCTTCTGGCGCGCAAGCGCGAGGCCGAAAATGGCGGCGACGACGACAATCGCGCCGAGCAGGACAATCGAACCGAGGCCAAGCCCGCGTTTTTTCACCGGGGGTTGGGGTTCATCGAGCAGTTCAATGAGAGAGCTTTCCTGTGTCATGGCGTTTTCACCGTCCGGCGTTAGCGCCGCGCCCGAAGGTCGGCTTCCAGTCGTTCGCGGTAGTAAGCGTCATCCCGGTGGCTGGCCGGGGGCGTGGGGCTGGCGGTCTGCGCTGCCTCGCCGCGCCTGCGCCAGCGATACACGGTCGTGCCCGCCACGACCAGAGCCACCGCTGCCAGCAGCCATGGCGTCACCAGTGACAGCGCGCGCAGCATCGGGTCCTGTGGCGTGCCGACGACGCGCTCGCCAAAGCGCTGCACGAAATCGGTGATGACCTGTTCGGGCGTGCGTCCCGCTTCAAGCTGCGCGCGGATTTCCGCCCGCCATTGAATGCAGGCGGGGGTTCCGCAGGCGTCCAGCGGAATGTTTTCGCATACCGGGCAATACAGGCGGCGGGCGACGGCGTTCACTTCGTCGTCGGTGACCGGGATATTCTGCGCCAGCGCGGGTATGGCCGCCAGCAACAGCGCCAGCAGCAACAGGCCGGCCACCAGCGGCGGGGCAGGCGCGCGCTCAGACGCAAATCTTCGGGCAAGGTGAGCCATGGCTAACATTAAACCTCATCCACAATGACGTTATCCCGGCAGCGCTAGGCGGCCGCTACCGGAGCTTTGCCATCACTTGAAACCCGCTGGCGGGCGTAAACCGGCGCCGGCTCGTCTTTCCATGCGGCGACCAGCGTGCCGATGATCAGGATCAGGCCGCCCCACCAGACCAGATTGATCAACGGGTTGTAATAGACCTTGAACGTCACGGCGCTGCCGCTGTCGTTCCAGCCGACGAGCAGCACGTAAAAGTCGTCCGTGCCGGGGAAGGGGCTGGTCGCGCCGGCAATCGTCATCGGCATGTCGGGATACAGGTCCTGCCGGGGGCGCAGGCGGGCAACCTCGTTCCCGTCCCGGCTGACGGTGACATTGGCGATGGTCATGCTGCGTCCGTCTTCGGCGATGGCGTGGACCAGATCGTCGTAGCGCATGGTATAGCCGGCCAGTTGCAGCGTGTCGCCGGGGGCCAGCGTTTGCTGGGTTTCCTGCTGGTACAGCGTGCTGCCGATGACGCCAATGCCGATGACGGTGATGCCCAGATGCACGATGTAACCGCCGTAGCGCCGCCGGTTGCGGGCGAACAGCGCCAGCGCGGCAGCGGGCCACGACTCGCCCAGATTGTTCCGCCGGGCCTTCGCGCCGCGATAGGTTTCAAAGAGCGCGACGAAACCGGCGAACGCGACGACCGCGTAACCGGCGAGCGCGCCCGCGCTGCGAACGCCGAGCAGCAGTAGGGCGAGGGCGAAGATCAGCGTCATGGCGATCGGAACCGCCAGCGACCGGCCCAGCCGCCGGAGCGAGGTCGCGCCCCACGCGGACAACGGCGCGACGCCCATCAGCACGTACATCGCCAGAAACAGCGGCGGCGTTACCTGAGTGAAGTATTCAACACCCAGCGTGATATTGACGCCGATGAAGAGTTCCGAAATGATCGGCGCGCCGAAGCTGCCCCAGAAGATGGCGAAGAACAGGGCAACGAAAATGACGTTGTTGAGCACGAACAGCGACTCGCGTCCCAGCAGGCTGGTGAATTGATGCTCGTCGCGCAGTTCGCCCCGGTTCCAGCGCCACAGGATCAGGCCGACCGAAATCAACGTGACCAGCGCCCAGAAAGCGAACATCGGGAAGCCGATGCCGCTTTCGGCGAAGCTATGCACGCTTTCGACCAGACCGCTGCGGGTAGCAAATGTGCCGAAAATGACGGCGGAAAACGTCAGGATGACCAGCAGCATGTTCCAGACTTTCAACATGCCGCGTTTTTCCTGAATCATGACGCTGTGCAGAAAGGCCGTGCCGATCAGCCATGGCAGCAGGGCAGCGTTTTCGACCGGGTCCCAACCCCAGTAGCCTCCCCAGCCGAGCACGTCGTAGGCCCAGCGCCCGCCGAGGATCAGGCCGAGGCTCAGGAAAATCCATGCGATCAGCGACCAGCGGCGCGTGGCCTTGATCCAGTTGGTCGACAGATCGCCGGAAGCGAGCGCGGCCATGGCGAACGCGAATGGGATGACAAACCCCGTGAAGCCGAGATAGAGCATCGGCGGGTGGATGATCATGCCGAAGTGGCGCAGCAGTGGATTGAGGCCGTTGGCGCTCTGGGCGAGTGTCGCGTACTGCGGCGCGCGCGCGCCTGCGGGCATCAGCACCGATTCGACCACCCGGTTATCCGGGCCGATCCAGTAGCGCGTAAACGGGTTCTCCAGAAACAGCACCAGCCCGAGGAAGAATGCCAGTGTCGCCATGGTATAGGCGATGACGTAGGGCATTAATCGCCGCTGGCTGCGCCAGTTCATGACGAGGGCCGCCGCCGTGAAACCGCTCATGATCAGGTTCCAGAACAGCAGCGAACCTTCCTGCGATCCCCACAAGGCGGTGAAGCGGAAGAAATCCGGCGTCGCCGGATCAGTGACAGCCCACACATAGCTGATCTGATACTGCTCGGTCATGAGCGCGACGAGCAGCGCCACACTGGCGACCAGCACGAGGACGAAAACGAAAATACCGGCGTTGCGGGCGCTCAGCACGAGCGCCTCATGATGCCGCCGGGCTCCAAGAACGGAAGCTACGATGGCATAGAGGGCGGCTGCAAACGCGAGCAGAACAGCGACAAAACCGACTTCTGCCAGCATGTCACGCGCCCGACTCCAGCATTGCGCCGTCGGGGCCGCTTTCGATGAACCGGCTGGGGCACTTCAGCAGCAGTTCGGTGGCATAGAAGACGCCGTCCTCGCCGAGCTTGCCGGTCAAAATGGCCTGCGCTTCGTGCTGCAGCAGGTCCGGCTTGACCTGATTTTCGATGTGCACGGCCAGCCGCGTGGCGTCGGGATTGTTCGCCGCTACGTAGAGCGCGGTCGCCAGATCGTCAAACTCGCTGGGGATGTGGGCGATGGTGAAGTCGATCAGCAGGTTTTCGCTGTCATATTCGATCGTGTCGCCCAGCACGACGCCGGAAATCCTCACCGTCTGGCCGATGTATTCCGGGTTATTCACCACTTCGTCGACGGTGATGAAATACTGCGCCCCGGCCATCGTGCCCGATGCGATCAAGTAGATGATCGCGACCAGGATGAGCAAGCCGCCGAAAAGGAATTTGCGCCTGCCGCCGGCTGGCTTTGCCAGGCGCAGGGCTTCGGCATTCTGACCCTTTTCCCAGGTCGCTTGTGCCATGAACTTGGTCCTCCGTGCTAAACGCGCCGCGCGACGCGTCTTATGTCTGACCGATGAATCAAGCTTATTGTACTGGCATCAACTACCCCCTGATTGGGCAGGATGCCACGGTTTTCAGGGAGTTTCGTCACCGCTCTTTGAGCGTTCCTGCATGTACCAGATCACGCCGACCGCGCCGACGGCGGCGATCCCCAGAAGAAACATGAGCGTCGAGACGCCCTGCAGAGCCGGTTCGCCCGTGTTTTCGGCTGCGGCCGTGGCTGCTTCCTGAGCCGTAACGAGCGAAGCGCTGGCCAGCATGAGGGCGAATACGGCAAGAATGATGACCCGATTTAGCGTAACAGACGCTCGCATAGATCGTTTTCCCCGATGATCGCTGATGGTTAAACTACCGCCTATTGTACCGCGCTGCCTGCGATTAAAAACCCCCGGCAGCGACGCCAGGGGTTTAATCTCGGACAGCTTCTCGCTGAAGCCCGCCCACGATCAGGCGGGCTTGCGACTGGTCGTGATGACGCCGGTTCGGATTACTCCGCCGGCTGGTCCTGGCTTTGCAGGTAAGCGATCAGGTCGCCAATCTGCTGTACCGTCAGCCGTTCGCCGAAGTAGGTCGGCATGGTCGCGCTGAAGCCGGGCACAATGTATTGGTTGGGATGCACGATGCTCTCAACCGCGTATTCCAGCGCTGTGTAACCGGCCAGCGCCGGGTCCTGCAGCCGTTCTTCTTCGATGCGCGTCCATGTGCCTTCGGTCGCCGGGCCGACGATGCCGCCGGCATGGCAGCCCGCGCAGCCCTGCGCCGAGTACAGCGACTGGCCGTTTACCGGGTCGCCGGTGATGTTTTCGAGTGCGGCTACGATCGCCTGAACGTCGTCGCCGGCGGGTTCTTCGCCTTCGGCCACCGCGCCGCCGCCTTCGCCCGGAACCTTGGCGAACTGGTTGACGGCGAGCAGGTCTTCAACGGTCCAGTTATCGCCCTTATCCCAGTTCTGGATGTAGTTCACCAGATCCTGAATCTGGTCGTTACGCAGCGGGCCGCCGGCCGTTTGTGACCATGCCGCCATCGGGCGAGGCCAGTAGCTGATGCTGGTCGGACGCCCATGAACCAGCGTGGTGTAGATGAAGGCATCCTGCGGGCCACCCCAGCCGACCTGTTGCAGGCGCGAGGGTTGGTCCGGGTCGTAGCCCTTGTCAATCGCCGGCTGGATCTGCGCCAGGAAGGCGTCGCGTTCGGCCTGCAGTTCCTGCAGGCGCGCGTCGATCTCGGCGGCGCGCGCTTCGTCCAGCCCTTCAATCTCGCGCTCGGCCTGAAGCTGCTCCATCTCGGCCCGGATGGGCGCGAGGTAGTCGTGGCCGAAAAGCTGCGGGTTGTTCAGGGCAGGCGCGGCTCCGGTCAGCCCGCGGCCATCCAGACCGTGACACTCTGAACAGTTCGCCGCGAACAGTTGCCCGCCGCGCTCGATGGAGCGGGCGAGGAATTGCCGCTCAAACGAGCGCATACGCCCGCCTTCGTTGATGGCGATCCAGCCCGTCCTCTTTTACAATTTCCCAAACC
>QGUR01000231.1 GCA_003242205.1 Chloroflexota bacterium
CTTTTTCAGTTGCCACGCCTGTTCACTGAGCCAGTTGCAAAGGGCGTTGGCCTGTTCCAGCGTTTGCAGAAGGTACGCCCGTTGTTCGTCGTCGGGCAGCAGTTTGACCTGTGCGATGAGTTTCATACATGAAAGGATAACACAAATGATCGGATTGTGCAACTGGCGCTTGCGCGCCACCGTTTTTCCTCCCCACAGCTAAAGCTGGGGGCATCCAAACGGAGGTTCCGGTGAGCCGGACGATTTTGCATCGGGCGCGCAGCGGGTACAATTAGGCGGGGTGGAGGCGCTTTGCGGGAAATGATGTTCGGCAATAAAAGATGTTATAATCGTCACTTGCAGGCGCGAAAAATCCTGCTTTCGTCTCGCCCGGCTTTCCTTGACTCGGATGGGGCGATATGTTAACCTACGTCTGTTTTATTTGTTCAGAATCGAACAATCGACTGTAACCGCAGGTATTTTCTATGCCGACATTCGATGAATTTGCCCCCATTGGCGCGCTGCTCATTCTTTCCGTCGTCATGGTGGCCCTCATTACGATCATTTCACGGTTATTCGGGCCTTACCGTCCGTCGTTGCGTAAGACCGCGCCATACGAAAGTGGTATGAAGCCCATCGGGCCTGCGGTTCGGCGCTTTCCGGTGCGTTTTTATCTGATTGCAGTCCTGTTCATTCTGTTCGATATCGAAGTGGTCTTCATGCTCCCGTGGGCCGTCGTGTTCCGACAGCTCGGACTCTTCGCGCTCATCGAGATGGTGATCTTTATTGCGATTTTGCTGGTCGGATATTTTTACGCCTGGCGTAAAGGAGCGCTGGAATGGGAGTAGTATCCTCCAAGCTCGGAAACTTGGGCGTTGTCACGACAACGCTCGATACCGCCGTTAATTGGGCGCGCACAGGCGCGATGTGGCCGTTGCTGTTCGGGTTGGCCTGCTGCGCGATTGAGATGATGAGCACGCAGGCGTCGAATTACGATATGTCGCGCTTCGGCATGGAGTTGAACCGCGCCAGCCCGCGCCAGGCTGATCTGATGATCGTCGCCGGGCGCGTGACGCGTAAAATGGCTCCGGTGGTGCGCCAGCTCTGGGATCAGATGGCGTCGCCGAAGTACGCCATTGCCATGGGTGACTGCGCGTCTTGTGGCGGCGTCTACAACAACTATGCCGTCGTGCAGGGCGTCGATGAGATCATTCCGGTTGACGTCTACATCGCGGGTTGCCCGCCGCGCCCGGAACAACTCATCCATGGCATTTTGACGCTGCACGAGAGCGTTCGCGTTCAGCGCCTTGAGGAGTGGGTGAGCTAACCGGCTGCCGGTTGAGTGATCTGGGCTAGCTGTCGGGGCCGGGCGACTTGCCCCGAAACGAGCAAAGTGCGAGAAAACGATGCAAATTCCTGAACCCCGTGACCCGGTTGAGGCGCTGAAGGCCGCGTTGCCCGATGCGCTGCTCGATGTCCACCAGTTTCGCGACGAATTGACGCTGATTGTGAAGCCGGAACAGGTGACCGAAGTCGCCCGTTTTCTGCGCGACACGCCCGGGCTGATCTATAACTATCTGTCCGACATCAGTTCGGTCGACTACTACCCCGATTACTATAGCCGTCCGGGGCGTTTTGGCGTCTGCTACCACCTGTATTCCATGCTCTACAGCCGGCGCATTCGCCTCAAGGTCTATCTGCCTGAAGACAACCCGCGCGTGCCGACGATGACGACCGTCTGGCCGGCAGCCAACTGGCTGGAGCGCGAAATTCTGGACATGATGGGTATCGTCTTCGACGGCCATCCGGACCCGCGCCGGATTCTCATGCCGGAAGACTGGGATGGACACCCCGCTCGTCGCGATGCCCCGCTAGGCTACGAGACGGTCATGTTCTCGTTCAACGTCGATGAAATTAAGCAGCACAAACCGCGCCCCAGAGAGTAACGCCGTGGGCGTTTCAGGCGTCGTTGAAGCCCGCCGGTCGCGTTCGGGCTTCTGCATCAGCACATACGAGCGATAGAGAGGTTCGGCTCATGGCGATAACCGAGCAAAAATTCAAATGGGAAGGCGACCTGGAAGCGTTGCGCGGGCTGGTGTCTGACCGGGCCATGACCGGCGAAACGATGCTGCTCAACATGGGGCCGCATCACCCGAGCACGCATGGCGTGTTGCGCCTTCTGCTCGAACTCGACGGTGAGGAAATCGTGACCTGCATGCCGGATGTCGGCTTTCTGCATACCGGCATTGAAAAGAACATCGAATCCAAGACCTACGAGAAGGCGGTGCCGCTGACCGACCGGATGGACTATCTTGCGCCGATGTCCAACAATCTGGTCTTCTCGATGGCGGTCGAAAAACTCGTCGGCCTCGATGTGCCGGAGCGCGCACAGATCATTCGCGTCATCTGTATGGAACTGACGCGCATTAACAGCCACCTCGTCTGGCTTGGCACGCACGCGCTGGACATGGGGGCCATGAGCGTCTTTCTGTACTGTTTCCGCGAGCGCGAGTACGTCCTCAATATGTACGAAATGCTCGGCGGGCAGCGCATGATGTCGAGCTACATTCGACCGGGTGGCGTCTGGCGCGACGTTCCGCCCGAATTCATCCCCGCCGTAGAACACTTCGTGGACTATTTCCCGCCCAAGATCGACGATTATGAAGCGCTGCTGACGAACAACCCGCTGTGGATTGACCGTACGCAGGGGATTGGCGTCATCGAGCCGGACGACGCGCTGGCCTACGGCGTGAGCGGGCCGTCTTTGCGCGGCAGCGGCGTCAACTGGGATATTCGCAAGGCGCAGCCCTACAGCGGCTACGAGAATTATGACTTCGACGTGCCACTGGGCGAGCACGGCGACGTATACGATCGCTTCTATGTTCGCATTCTCGAAATGCGCGAGTCGATCAAGATCATCCGTCAGGCCGTTGAGCGGCTGAAGAAGACGAAGGGGCCGTTCCGGTCGCAAAATCGCAAGTTCGTGCCGCCGCCGCGCTCCGAACTCGGACATAGCATGGAAGCGGTCATTCATCACTTCAAGCTGTGGACCGAGGGCTTCAGCGCGCCCGATGAAGAAGTGTACGTGGCTATCGAAAGCCCGCGCGGCGAGATCGGTTGTTACCTGCACGGCACGGGCGGCAACAAGCCTCGCCGTGTGCACTTCAAGACGCCGTCGTTCATGCATATCAGCGCCCTGCCGATCATCACCAAGGGCCATATGATCGCCGACCTGATCGGCATTATCGGTAGCATTGATATCGTGCTCGGCGATTGCGATCGCTGACGTTCAGTTTGGCTCACAGAGGCGGACCACGCCTCTGTGAATCACCATCAGGGATGACCAGATGACTAACAGGCTGGCAGAAAAATACAAAGATCGGATTGAGCAGACCTTTGCGAAATATCCGACCAAGCGCTCGGCGGTGATGCCGCTGCTGTTTTTGGCACAGGAAGAGTACGGCTGGGTTTCGCCCGAAGGCATTCTGGAAGTGGCCGAGCTATGCGAGCTTGACCCGACGCAGGTCGACTCGATTGCCGGTTTCTACACCATGTATTCCGAAACGCCCAAGGGCAAGTACTGGCTGCAGGTCTGCACCGACCTGCCATGCGCGCTGCGCGGGGCCGACCAGTTTTACGCGGACCTGAAGGAATATCTGGGCGTCGGTGACGGCGAAACGACCGATGACGGCATGTTCACCGTCGATCATGTGATGTGTCTGGCAGCCTGTGACCGCGCGCCGATGCTTCAGTGCAATTTCCACTACGTCGAAAACCTCGATATGGACAAGATGAAGGCGCTGATCGAACAGTGGCGCGCCGAAGCGAGCGATGACAAATAACACGCGCGGAACGCGACTGAACCGCCGGTGAGGGCCAAAGACATGGAGTACATCCTGTTTCGTGAGAAAGTCATCCCGAACATTCGCGAACTCGACGTTTACACCGCGAATGAGGGTTATGAAGCGCTGAAAAAGGCGCTGTCGATGTCACCCGCTGAGGTGATCGACATTGTCAAGGCGTCGAACCTGCGCGGTCGTGGCGGCGCGGGTTTTCCTACCGGCGTCAAATGGAGCTTTATCCCGCAGAACGAGCCGATCAAATACGTCGTCGCCAACGCCGATGAGAGCGAAACAGGGACGTTCAAAGACCGGCAGATCATGGAGAACAACCCGCACCAGTTGCTTGAAGGCGCGCTGATCTGCGCGTATGCCATTCAAGCCAAGGCGGTTTACATCTATCTGCGCGGTGAATTCTGGGATATTGCACACCAGTTGGACAAGCGCATCGCCGAAGCGCGCCAGGCCGGTTTCATCGGCGAAAATATCCTCGGTTCCGGCTTTTCGTGCGAGATCTATACCCATCTCGGCGCAGGCGCGTATATTTGCGGCGAAGAAAGCGCCTTGCTGGAAAGCCTTGAAGGCAAGCTGGGCCAGCCGCGCGTGCGGCCTCCGTTCCCGGCGCAGAAGGGCGGCGGTCTTTACGGCGAGCCTACCGTCGTCAACAATGTCGAGACGCTGACGAACGTGCCGTGGATTATTCGCAACGGCGCGGATGCGTTTAAGGCGATTGGAACCGAGCAGAGCGCGGGAACCAAGATTTTCTGCGTCAGCGGCCATGTCAACAAGCCCGGCAATTACGAGCTGCCTATGGGCGTTACGCTGCGCGAATTGATCTACGAGCACGCGGGCGGCATTCCCGGCGATCGCAAGATCAAGGGCATTCTGCCTTCGGGCGGTTCAGGGCCGATTGTGCCGGGGACCGATGAAGTGCTGGACACGCCATTGACGTATGAGGACATGGCCAAACTCGGTACCATCCTCGGCTCGGCTTCCATCATTGTGATGGATGAAACGGTCGATATGGCGTGGGTTGCGTCCAAGGTCGAGAAGTTCTTCCAGCACGAAAGCTGTGGCAAATGCACGCCTTGCCGCGAAGGCACCTACTGGCTGGACAAGGTACTCGACCGAATTATGGGCGGCATCGCGAAAGAGTCGGACATCGACCTGATCGTGAACATCGCCAAAAATATGCAGGGCGTGACGCTGTGCGCGCTGGGTGAATTTGCCGCCAATCCGATTATTCATACGGTGGCCAATTTCCGCGAGGACTTTCTGGCGCATATTGCGAAGCCCGAAGAAGCGGAGAAGCCCGCGGCAGCAGCCAAGGGCGCGGCGCGACCCGCGGCGGCTCGTCGCGGCGCTGCGGCGGTACGAGAATCTGGCGCATGAGGGAAGAGTCGGGGCACGAACGCTTCAGGCGTCCGGCGACTGGCGAAACGGATTTTCCGGAGTTTCCATCCGGCGGCTCAATGCCGGAGCTGAACGAGGACGAAAGTGCCGACGACTCATCCTTGCAACGCCCGGTTCTGCCCGTCGCGCGTGATGAAATTGGTGAAGCTGAGCGGGACCGGCGTGAATATCAGCCGGGATTGCTGGATAGACTGCTGGGCCGAACGCGACGACAGGCCCGTTTGAACGAGCTTAACTCCGCCATTGCGTCGCATCCCGACTCGCCCATGAATTACGTCCTGCGGGGTGAGCTACATCTCGCCAACGGGGATCGTGAAGCGGCGGTGGCGGATTTCCAGACGGCAGTCTCGCTGGCGGACAGCGAGTTCGCGCAGAGCGACTGGGGATTGATCGCGCAGGCGGCGCGCGACCGGGCGCTGCACGGCTTGCGACGCGCGGGGCGGTATTAACCGAGGCGGGATGGGGACTTTTGTTACAGGATGTTTGATACAGGGGCGTTAAACTGGAAGATGCGGTGCATGGAGCATCGCCTAGTTGTGCCTGAAACAGACTGGTAGAATGAGCCACCCGCAGCGCACCGGAAACGGATTGAAGGATTATACGGCAGAGGATTAAGAGCCAAATGGCCGATACCGTCAAGATCTATATCGACGAGAAAGAGTACGAGGTCCCTGCTGGCATCAACCTGGTTGATGCTGCGAAGTGGCTTGATATTGACATTCCGGTGTTCTGTTACCATCCCAAGATGGCGCCGGTTGGCATGTGCCGCATGTGTCTGGTCGAAATGGGCACCCTCGTCCGCGACCGGGAGACGAACGAGGTTGTGCTGGACGAAAACGGCAAGCCGCAGGTGCGCTGGTTCCCCAAGCTGCAAACCGCCTGCACCAACAAGGTGAGCGATGGGTTGGTCATTCGCACGACCACGTCGCAGGTGGCCGACGCCCGGCGTAACATCGTCGAGTTTCTGCTCACCAGCCATCCGCTGGACTGCCCGATTTGCGACAAAGGCGGCGAGTGCCCGCTGCAAAATCTGACGATGGCGTACGGGCCCGGCACGAGCCGCATGCATCTGGAAGACAAGAAGCGGCTTGACAAGCACGTGCCGCTTGGCGACCTGATTTATCTGGACGAAGAGCGCTGCATTCTCTGTGCGCGCTGCATTCGCTATCAGGATGAGATTGTCGGCGATGATGTGCTGGCATTTACCGAGCGCCAGCGCTCGCTGCAGATCATCACCACCAGTGATCCCGCTTTCGACACTTACTTCTCCGGCAATACGACCGATATCTGCCCGGTGGGGGCTCTCACGACCGAGGATTTCCGCTTTCAGGCGCGCCCCTGGGAACTGACAAGCGTTCCGAGTATCTGCCCGCACTGCCCGGTGGGTTGCAATATCACCATCAATACCCGTCTGGAGCGCGAGTTTGACGGGCGGGCGGCGATCAAACGCATCATGCCGCGCCAGAACGAAGAGGTCAACGAAATCTGGATTTGCGATAAGGGGCGCTTTGGTCATCACTTCACGCGCGCTGAGGACCGGCTGGTGCAGCCGCATGTCGATGGCCGGCCGGTGAGCTGGCCGGAGGCGATGAAGGCGCTGGCCGACCGGCTGAACGCTGCCGGGGGCGATGTCGCCGCGATTGCCGGCAGCGGCATGAGCAATGAGGACCTGTGGGAGCTTCGCCAGGTCGTGACCCGGCTGGGCGGGAAGCGTCTGGGTGCGTGGCCGCCGACTCACGCCGGGGCGGAATTTGTGGCTCAGGTGGGCGTTGGGGCCGGCACGAACCTGAGCGCGCTCGGCAAGGGCGATGCCGTGCTGATTATCGCCAGCGATCTGGAAGAAGAAGCGCCCATCTGGCGGCTTCGCATCAAGCAGGCGCGTGACCGCGGGGCCTATGTCGTGGTCGCCAACGCGCGCCCGACGCGCATGGATGCTTTTTGCAGCCTGCCGGTGCGCTACGACTATGGCGAGGCCGTGAGCTTCCTGACCGAACTTCGGTCGGCGCGGCCAGAACTGGCGCAAAAACTGGCCGAAGCCAACAACCTGATTATCGTTGCCGGGGTCGAAGGGCTGACGCTCGAAGGTAGCCGCGCGCTCATGCAGGCTGCGGCCAATTTCCTGATCGATACCGGCCATGTTGGCCGTCCGAACAACGGCCTGATGGCCACCTTCCCCGGCGCGAACGGTATGGGCCTGCATTATCTGGGCTTCACG
>QGUR01000232.1 GCA_003242205.1 Chloroflexota bacterium
CCTTTTCGGCGGAGGGTTAGATTTTTTTTAGGAACAGATTGGCAACCAACCCTCGGATATGCGGTTGATGCCTGGATTTTTGTGTTGCGCGGCGATTTCGAGAGCGCACGCTTGACGCTCGATGCTGCCCGCGCCGTGCGTAATTACGATCAAGAGGAAGCCTGGGCGTGGCTGGTAGAGAGCCGGCTTGAAGCGGCGCTGGGCAATTCAACCGGCGCTCAGGCGGCGCTTGAACGGGCACAGGCATTGGTTGCCGCCGAAGAAGAGATGGACTACCGAACGGGAGAGAACTGGCATCATGTTCAGTTTCTCCGCCTGGCAGCGCGAAAACAGTTCCTTCCACAGGTCGGCTACAGCATTATCAGCCCCTTACTTCGCTACGTGCTGACGGAGATATCAGACCTTTAGGCGCGGATTCATTACGGTTTTGCACGCCATTCGTCGCATACGATTGAATAGCGTTAGCTTTGGCCTGGAGTGCTGAATGCGGCGACTGACAATTGAACGCACGGCGACAATCGTGCTGTTCCTGTTGCTGTTTGCGCTGGCGACGCGAACGCCAGTTGACACCGACATCTGGTGGCACCTGCGTAGCGGTGAGCACACGCTGGCTCATGGCATGATCCATACGGATCCGTTTTCGTGGACGAAAGCAGGCGAGCCGTGGGTCAACCATAGCTGGGGTTCGCAGGTTCTGTTGTATGCCGTGTGGTCTCTGGGCGGCAACGCCGGACTGGCGCTTTTCACCGCTTTGCTGGCGACTGCGGGTATGGCGGTGCTTTTTCGCATTAGCGCAGGTAATGCCTACCTGCGTGGGGTTGCTGTTGTGCTGGGGGCGGCAGCGGCGGCCGTTTTCTGGTCGCCCCGGCCCCAGATGCTGTCATTCTTTTTCAGCGCGGTCATCATTTTTTTGCTCTATACGTACAAGCGGCGTGGTATTGATCGCCTCTGGCTCATCCCTCCTGTAATGGCGCTGTGGGGCAACCTGCATGCTGGATTTTCGATCGGCTTCATTTTTCTGCTCGGCGGGATTGCAGGTGAAACACTGGGGCGTCTCTTCGGCGGTGAGCACGCGCTTCCATGGTCGGGCATCCGCAAGCTGGTACTGGTGACACTGGTTTCGGCGCTGGCGCTGCTTCTGAACCCATATGGATTGGAAATATTGGCGGTCCCGTTCCAGACGGTCAGTATTGGCGCGCTGCAGGATTACATTCAGGAATGGAGCTCGCCGGACTTTCACCAGCGACAGACGTGGCCTTTTGTGGCGTTGATGATCGCGCTCTATGGCGCAGCCGGGGCAAGTGGAAGACGGCTTGACTGGACGGATTTTCTACTGACGTCCGGCACGGCTTTCATGGCGTTGCTTGCCGGGCGCAATATCGCTGTTTTTGCGGTGGTGGCGACGCCTGTTCTCACTTACTATCTCGATGCGGCGCTGGAAGAACGCGGCTGGACAGTGCATACGATGCGCTTTGTCAGCCCGTTGCAGGTCCGGATCAATGTGGCGATCATCGCTCTGGTCGCCATTGGCGCGGCGGCTAAAATCGCGGTCGCGCTTAATCCGTCCTTGATAGCCGAAGCGCAGGCTGCCGTTTTGCCGGTTGAAGCAGCTCGCTCGCTGGAGGGGCAATCCGGCCCCATGTTTAACAGCTATAACTGGGGCGGTTACCTCATGTTTTCCCTGCCACAGCTTCCAGTCTACGTGGATGGACGAACTGACCTCTACGGCGACGCGTTTTTGACCGAATATCTGAAGACTGCTACCGCCGGAGATGGTTGGCGCGCGCGCCTGGCGGAGCAGGGTGTGCGGCTGGTGATCGTCGAAGCGGCCAGCGGTCTGGGCCGGGCGTTGCGAGATGAGCCGGGATGGTCGCTTCTGTATCAGGACGATCTAGCGGTGGTTTTCGTCCGGGAGGAGGCGGCATGACTGCTCGTGAGCGCAGCCTGCTGATTGTGATGGCCTTTGTCGAATAACCATTGGGGTGGCCGGCCGTTTGCTAAGACTACATAACGTACCTTGCCCACGGCAGGTTTATAAGCGGAGTGTTGGCGACATGTTCGACAATCGTGTCGTCGCAGCCATAGACGATCGGTTTGCCCGGCCCGGGCGCAACGAGAACGACAGGCCGGCAGAAGTAGGTGTTCTCAAGTTCACGAATATAGGCCGCGGCTTGCCGGTCGTTCGACAGCACATATCTGTTCACCCAGACAATGACAATATCATGGTCACGAAATCGGGTGAGCGCAGCCTGTATTTCCATAACCCTACCCTTTGATAGAACATATGTTCGTATTTGTTCATCATAATCAAAATGAATTTGTGAGTCAACAGGTATTGAGGCAGTCTGTGTCTAACCCGAATCCAAGAGCATACGAAGCGCCAGAAAGGGCAGATAACAGCCTGAGACGTGGCGACCTGCTCTTCGGCTTACTGGCGTTCGTCATCGCGGTTCTCGTGACGCGCGGCCTGATCGAGCGACCGGGATATACCGACGCTTACTATCATTTCAACGCGGCTCACCGGCTAGTCACAGGCGAGGGCCTAACCGATCCTTACCTCTGGACGTATATCGGCGCGCCTGCCTCCTTTCCTGCGCCTTCGCATCGTTACTGGATGCCGCTCACGTCGCTCATTGCGGCGGCCGGGATGGCGGCTACTGGCCGGGCTAGTGATTATGGCGCGGCCCAGTGGCCCTTTACGCTGCTCTTTGCAGGAACAGCGCTGGTGGCCTATGGGCTTGGCTTGAAGCTCGGCGGCGGGCGGCGCTACGCCTGGCTGGCCGGGCTATTGGCGCTGTTCAGCGGCTTCTTCACGCGCTTCTGGGGGGCGACGGATACTTTCACGCCGTATGCGCTCATTGGGTCGTTATGCCTGCTGGCATTCGCGCAGGCAACCACACATGCAATCTCTGGCCCGCGCACCGCTCTCGGCTGGATGGCGCTGGGGGGCGTGTTTGCCGGATTGGCGCACCTCACGCGCGCGGACGGCGTCCTGCTGCTGCTTATAGGGTGGGGGGCCTGGTTATGGCCCGTACGGAAAACTGGCTTTTCATGGCGGCTTGGCGGGCTGGTAGCAGCAACTCTGACTTACCTGCTGGTCATGGCTCCGTGGTTCGCCCGTAATCTCGCTTTGGAGGGTACACCGTTGCCTCTTGGCGGGACGCAGGGGATTTGGTTTACCGAGTATAACGATCTGTTCAGTTATCCCGCCGACGCCAGCGTGGAGCGATTTTTCAGCCAGGGAGGGATAGGGTTATTCCTGAAAACACGCTGGGAAGCGTTCTCAACAAACCTGATGACGTTTATCGCCGTCGAAGGCATGGTTTTTCTCACACCTTTGATGCTGGTGGGTTTGTGGCAGCGGCGAACAGTTCCATTTCTCAGGCCATTCTGGCTGTACGCGCTTGGGCTGCATCTTGCCATGACGGTGATTTTCCCGTATCCGGGAATGCGCGGCGGGTTGTTTCACTCGGCGGCGGCGCTGGTTCCCTGGTGGGCTGCGCTGGCTTCGGTCGGACTGGACGACGCAATTGACTGGATCGCTTCCCGGCGACGGCGTTGGAGGCCGGCAACGGCTCGACGTTTCTTTTCTGTGGCAATGATCGTCTTTGCCCTCGTCTTCAGCCTGTGGATTGCAGCGCGAGGGCGGGTTGATAGTAGCATCCCTGCTCTGTATCGCGCGCTTGATGCTGTCTTGCCGGAAGACGCACGCGTAATGATCAATGATCCGGCAGAACTATACTATTTCACGGGGCGTGGCGGCGTTGTGCTGCCGAACGAGCCACCGGAAACCATTCTTGAGATTGCCCGGCGCTATAACGTGGATTATCTCCTGCTTGAGGGACCGGCTTCCATGACGAAACCGTTGTGGGCATTGTATGATGAGACGCCTGATTTTTTGGAGCCGCTGCCGTTTGATGCCCCCGACCCGGTAAGGTTATATGCGATTAAGACTTGACAGGATCGACGCGGTATTGTGCCTAATCGCCGGTGGCATCGTTCTGCTGTACGTTGTCACTGCGGGAGGTGGCTATCCGCTCGACGATAGCTGGATTCACCAGACCTATGCGCGCAATCTGGCTACGACGGGACAATGGGCGTTCGTTCCGGGCGAACCGAGCGCGGCTTCCACGTCGCCGCTTTACACGCTACTGCTGGCGTTGGGATACGCAATCGGCCTGCCCGCGTCTGTATGGACACACGCTCTTGGCGCGTTGGCGCTGGCACTGACCGGCATGATTGGCAGGAGGATAGCGTGGCAATTGGCCCCTGACACGGCATATGCGCCCTTGCTTGCCGGGCTGGCGATTGTCTTGTCCTGGCATTTAATCTGGGCGGCGGCCTCCGGCATGGAGACCATGCTTTTCAGTCTGTGGGCGCTGGTGCTGGCGTGGCTGGGCTTGCGCTACGCAATGAATCCGCCTGGCCTGATAGTGGGAGGCATGGTGTTTGGCGTGGTAAGCGCCCTGATGGTAATCACGCGACCGGAAGGCGTTATATTTGCGGCGTTTGCTGCAACCGGCCCGCTAATTGCCGCGTGGCAGCGAGGGATGCGGGTTGCGGCCGGCTGGGCTGTAATGGCTTTGCTGGCGTTTCTGATCGGTATCGCACCGTATCTCTGGCTCAACTTGCATCTGACCGGCGGGCTGCTTCCTGATACCGCTGCCGCCAAGCAGGCGGAATATGCCCCCTTGCTGGCACGGCCGTATGTTGAGCGTGTTGTGGAGATGCTGTTACCGCTGTCCGCAGGCGCGCAACTCCTGTTACTGCCCGGCGTATTCATGTTTGTCCTGAATCGCTTGAAAGTCGGGGCGATGCCTTCCAGGATCGCCGGGCTTGCGCCGCTGGCGGCTTCGCTGGCGTTGGTGTTGCTCTACGCCGCGCGCCTTCCCGTAGCTTACCAACATGGCCGTTATGTCATGCCGGCGCTGCCGTATGTGTTGATTTGTGGTGTCATCGGGACGATCTGGCTGGTTGGACGAACCCGGCGTTCGTTGATCGCGCGCGTCGCAGGCCGGACGCTTGCCACTTCCATTGTTTTAGTCCTGTTCCTGTTTGCTGTGGTTGTCGGCCGCGACGCATATCGCCGGGATGTGCAGATTATCAATGAGGAAATGGTGACGGCTGCGCATTGGATTGCCGCGAACATTCCGCCAGACGACCTGCTGGCCGTACACGATATTGGGGCCGTTGGTTATTTCGCCCCACGCCCTATTCTGGATCTTGCCGGTTTGGTCAGTCCGGAAGTCGTGCCGCTCATGGGACAGCCGGAGGCGCTCTGGTCGCTGATGGAGGCGCGTGGCGCGGCCTACTTGATGGCCTTTACGGATCAGATTCCGGGACGATCGCCGGATGATGGACGCCTCTGCCCGGTGTTCGTGACTGGTGGGCAAACAGCGCCCACGTTTGGCCAGTCGAATATGACCGTTTACGCGCTCGACTGGTCGGGCCGCCGGTGCTCGGGAGAGATGATGGAGACTGGCTAAGGTACGTGAAAATCGTACAATTGAACTATGGACGACTTGTTCAGGAAACTTAATGTGCTGGTTCGCGCCAGCCTCAACGATATGCTGCATCTGCCAAAGCCGCGAACGGTCGAGCCGCGGCTGGGGCGCGACGTTGATCGCGAGATTGAAATGTTGCGCTTGCGCATCAATGAAGCTGTGGCTTATGAGGAACAACTGAAGACACGGCTGCGGCAGGTGAGCGAGGAAGTTCGCCGGTGGGATGCACAGGCCGATGAAGCCGTCAAGCGGGATGACGATGCGGGCGCGCGCTATGCCATTGAGCAGATGAAGCGGGCCGAGCAGCGTCGAACCATTGCTGAAAATGACCTGAAAACCCATCAACTGGTGACTCAGGAGTTGATCGCGCGCGTGAATATGCTTGAGGCCGCCGTTGCGGATGCCCGCCGCAACCAGGCCGCGCGGCAGGAAGCCGCAGCAGAGGTTCCTCCGCCATTGCGGCGTCTGGATGATGTTCTGCGCGATGCGCGTGAGCGGGTGGCCGCAATGGGCGATCTGCTGGCGGCCAAAGACGAGGTCAATCAGGCGGCGCCAGAGGGGCAGGTTCCCGACAGACAGGATATAGAAGATGATCTGGCGCAGCGCCGCCAGCGTCTAAGCAAGCGGTAGAAGGTGCTTAACGTACAGGTTCAAAACGATCGGCAGGTACTCGTCGTCACTGCTGATTTCGAGATTGTTCAGCAGGTGCGGCTCGCCTTGCGAGGTCGCGGTTTCGCCGTTCAGAGCGCATACAGTCACCGCGATGCGATGTACATGCTGCGCCAGGGCAGGCATGACCTGCTCGTGGTCGATAGCGCAATGCGAGATCGTTACAGCGGCGAGCAGACGCTGAAAACGCTCGGAAGTCAGAACCTTCATCCGCCAATCGTCGCCGTCGCCCACAGAGGCGATGTTGACGAGACAACCAACGTCGCCGAAGTCGTGCTGACAAAACTCGATGAAGGGACGATCCAGCGCAGCGTCATGCAGGCGCTGAAGATGCCGGTTCTGGAGCTTACCGAGCTGCCGATTGAAGAGCCTTCCATCCGGCCCAATCTGCAACGTTTAGACGAGATCCAGACGTTGTTTGCTTTAGGGCGCTCGCTGACAGAAGTTTTGAACCTCAGCGAGGTGCTGAACCGCATCGTCGAAGCTGCCCGCCGTCTTACCAATGCCGAAGAGGGCATGATTCTCCTGCCCGATGAGGAAACGAATGAACTCTGGCTGCGCGCCAAGGTCGGTATCGACGTCGAGGTGGCGCGCAATTTCCGTATCAAAACCCAGGACACGCTGGCGGGCTCGGTTTTTCGAAGTGGCAAACCTCTGCTGATCGCCGAGCAGGGGCCGCAAAAGATCAAAACGGAATATTACGTCAATTCGCTGCTCTATGTGCCAATCCTCCTGCGCGGCAAGCCGATTGGCGTTTTCGGCGTCAATAACCGCCACAAGCACGACGTATTCGAGCCTCATGACCAGGAAATGCTGGTCAACCTTGCCTCATATGCGGCCATTGCAATTGAGAACGCCCGCGTTCATGAGGAGAGCGTCAAGCAGGCGCGAGAGCTGAGCGCGCTGGTCGATGCTAGCAAGGTGATCAACTCGTCAGTAGCGCTTGAGCGTACGTTGACGAATATCTGCGAGCAGTTGCTGCGGGTGCTCAATGTCAGCCGGTCAGCCATTCTCGAATGGGATCGGGATGCTGGCTGCCTGCGAATGCTGGCTCACAGCGAGCGCGCCATTTGGCGGTCGGGGTATGAGCCGAAGCTCGATCTGACGGAACGCCCCGCGGTGGCACGAGCGCTGGAGCTGGGCAAGCCGTTTATGGTGAGCCGCAACCGCCGCCCGATCACCGGCGAACTCAAAGCCATTGATACCCGTGGCGCATATGCCATGCTGTTTTTGCCCGTTATGGCAACGGGCAAAAACAGCAT